>JAUNAF010000124.1 GCA_030527715.1 Eubacteriales bacterium | reverse complement strand
AACTTTTCGAGATAAGCTCTGAAAAGTTACCTCATCTTACTTAAGAAGATTGTGCTCATTATAGCAGACTTTCTATTGCCTTACAATAATTTATGAATATTTATGTGTAAAAACTGTATTACTATTCATTTTTTGCAAGTTAAGTTCAGTTTTTTCGATCATAGGGGCATACACACCCTTTTCTGCCTGTAAAGCGTATGCTATACTTGCGTTTAAGCAGGCCCATACGGGCCGTCGTGAAGATGATTTACCATCTGATGATATGAGGGAGGCTGCATAAACTATGATTTACAGAAAACAGACCGGCTTTGATGATTTTCACTGTATCGCGGATAAGTGTCCGAAAAGCTGCTGCGAGGGCTGGCAGATCATGATCGATGATGCCAGTCTGAAAAAATATAAATTCTGCACCGGAGAATTCAGGGAGCGCATGATCAACGGTGTTGACAGACAGGAACACTGCTTCCGCCAGCAGAATATGCGCTGCAGTATGCTAGCACCGAACGGACTCTGTGATCTGCAGAGTACCCTCGGAGAATCCTGGCTCTGCGACACCTGCCGGCAGTATCCGAGACACCTTGAGGAATTTCTGGATCTCCGAGAGTATTCCCTTTCCCTCTCCTGTCCGGAGGTAGTGCGTATGCTGGTCGATCCCGCCTACCGCTTCGCACTGACAGAGTCCGAGGATGACACTTACGATGATCCCGATGATTTTGAAGATTTTGATCTCTTCATCTTTGACAAGCTTACGTTTGCAAGAGAAAAAATGCTGAACATTGCCGGCGATTCCTCCATCCCGCTGCAGAAGCGCCTGGATATGGTTGCCGCTGCAGGCTTCCGTCTGCAGGATCTGTATGATCAGGGAGAAATTTTTGAAATGGATGACATCTCCTGTGAACCGGTCCCGGTCGAGGAGAATGTCAATGACAGCGGTGTCGTTTTTTCCTATGACTACCTGATGCAGAGTCTGGAGCTACTGCTGGATCTGGAGGTTCTGGAAACCTCCTGGAGTGATCTTTTACAGTCCACAAAGGAATACTGGCTGCAGCATCCTGCTGCTTCCGATGAGTGGAAACAGGCAATGCACACGGATACTGAACATTCCGCGGTTTTTGAAAAGCTGCTTCAGTCCCTGATCTTTACCTACGTCTGCGGAAGCATCTACGACGGCCAGATTTATGCCTGCACCATGATCGCAGTGATGAGCGTCCGCTGGATCATGATGATCCATTATGCCAACCCGGTGCTTTCTCTGGAAGAGACCATCTACCTGTTCTCCAGAGAAGTCGAGCATTCCGATCAGAATGTCACTGAGCTGATCTCCTGTTTCGGAGATGAAGTGTAGTTTCTGAGAAGGCACAAAAGGAGCCTCAGCAAAATAGATTGCGTCTATTTTGCTGAGGCTCCTTACTTATACCTGAAATAGTTTACATACTGATAATGCCAAATGCATTGGCTACAGATGACAGCAGAATGATCAGTGCCAGAACCGGGCTGACACCCTTGATCATGAAGCAGAACAGCTTCTTTCTGCGGAACGGCTTGCCGCCGAGCTCGATCTCCTCTGTGATCTTCTCCACAGAGATCACTCTGGTCACAAGGAGACAGATAGCGATCGCTGCGATCGGCATCATGACGGAGTTCGTCAGGAAATCAAAAAAGTCAAGGAACTGCATGCCAATGATCTTTACATTTGCAAGTGTACCGTATCCGAGTGCGGACAGTGCACCGAGTCCGAACATGATCACACCGAGCACGATCGTGGAGGTGTGACGGTTCCATCCGAGCTGATCCTCAAATGTGGATGCTGCACTCTCTGTCAGTGCGATGGAAGAAGTCAGCGCTGCAAAAAATACCAGTGCAAAGAACATGATGGCGATCACTCTTCCGATGCCCATGCTGTCAAAGATGGACGGCATGGTGATAAACATCAGTGACGGACCTGCTCCGAGGTTCTTTCCGGCATCTGCTCCTGAAAAAGCGAATACTGCAGGAATGATCATCAGACCTGCCATGACAGCGATCAGGGTATCGAATACCTCGACCTGCTCCGTGCTCTGCTCGATGGAGATCTCCTTCTTCATGTAGGATCCGAAGGTGATCAGGATACCCATGGCGATGGACAGGGAGTAGAACATCTGACCAAGTGCGGTCACCACTGTCATCCAGGAGAACTTTGAGAAGTTCGGGATAAAGAAGTATCTCACACCCTCAAGGGCGCCCGGGCGGGTGATGGAGTAAGCGGTCAGGATCACTGCCAGAATGACCAGCACCGGCATCATGGTCTTTGTCACTCTCTCGATACCATTCTCAACACCAAGGAAAATGATGATCAGTGTGCAGACGGCAAACAGACTGAACCATCCAAACGGCTCCCATCCGTTGGAAATAAATCCAGTAAAGAATTCTGCATCGACCATCGGCTTCGTGCCGTATCTGATGTTTGTCCAGAGATATTTCAGCACCCAGCCTCCGATGACGGAATAGTACGGAACGATCAGGATCGGAATGATCGCATTGATCCATCCGCCGAATTTGGCAAACTTACTTTTTGAAAATGTCTGAAACGCCCCGACCGGACTTTTTCCGGTCAGACGTCCGATCGCGGTCTCTGCCATGATCATCGTATAACCGAAGGTGAATGCGAGGATCAGATATATTACAAGAAATACACCTCCGCCGTACTTCGCTGCAAGATACGGGAAACGCCAGATATTTCCCAGTCCCACAGATGCACCGGCAGCAGCTAATACGAATCCGAGCTTACCGCTGAAGCCACCTCTGTTTTGTTGATTTTCGTTCATTTTTCCTCTCTCTCTTTTTTATTTTTTCTCTTATTTCCGACATAAAAAGATACGCGTCATTATAACGCGTACCTTCTGATATCAGTTATTCAAATCATAGCATAAGAAAAGAGGTTTTTCAATGGATTACACAACCTGTTTTACATCTATGTTACTGTCAAGTAATCGTTGGCAAATCTTTTTCATACAGAAATTCTTACGGCAC
>JAUNAF010000123.1 GCA_030527715.1 Eubacteriales bacterium | reverse complement strand
TGTTGTAGTAGAGACACCTGCAGCGACCACAGATGTAACTTCAGATGTTGTTGCTGATACAGGAGACAGCGGCACATCTTCCACCCGTCAGCAGGTAGTAGATTACGCATTACAGTTTGTCGGCAACCCGTATGTATACGGCGGCACCAGCCTGACCAACGGTACGGACTGCTCCGGATTCACACAGAGCGTATTATCTGAGTTCGGTATCGATGTAAACCGTACAGCAGGTCAGCAGTCTCAGGGAGGATCTTCTGTAGATATGGATTCTCTTCAGCCGGGAGATCTGTTATTCTACTCCGGAAGCGGTGACTACGGAATCGGTCATGTATCCATGTATATCGGAAATGATCAGGTCGTACACGCAAGTAACTCTACCGACGGTATCATCGTTTCAGATGTGAATTATCGTACACCGGTATCTGCAAAGAGCTATATCGATTAAAAAAGTACAGGCGGTGCAGCAGAGGCTGCACCGCTTTTTTGCTTCTTGATTTTTTTTTCATGGTAGGATAATATTGAAAAATAGTGTAACTATTAGGGCACAGAACAGCTGCGTGCTCAACTTTGATGACAGAACGGGATCATTGGCCTGTGCAGGTATGGAGGGTATATGAGTAATTTTGTAGATGTAGCAGGAATCTTCGGCGAAAATGTGTTCAACGACAGAGTCATGCAGGAAAAGCTTCCGAAGAAGGTTTATAAGGAGCTGCATAAGACGATCGATGACGGTAAGGAACTGGATGCGATTACTGCGGAAGTAGTTGCAGCCGCAATGAAAGAGTGGGCGATCGAGAAGGGAGCTACTCATTATACGCACTGGTTCCAGCCGCTGACCGGATTCACTGCAGAGAAGCATGATGCATTCATCACCGCACCGGATGCAGACGGCTCTATGCAGCTGGAATTTTCGGGAAAAGAGCTGGTCAAGGGTGAGCCGGACGCTTCTTCCTTCCCTTCAGGCGGACTGAGAGCTACCTTTGAGGCGAGAGGCTATACTGCCTGGGACTGCACCTCTCCGGCATTTGTACGTCAGAATGAGACCGGAGCGATCTTATATATTCCGACTGCCTTCTGTTCTTACACAGGAGAAGCACTGGATCAGAAAACACCGCTGCTGCGTTCCATGGAGGCAATCCAGACACAGACACTGCGTCTGCTGCGTCTGCTTGGCAATACCACTTCAAAGAAAGTGCGCCCTTCCGTAGGAGCAGAGCAGGAGTATTTTATTGTAGACCGTCAGAAATATCTGAAGCGCAAGGATCTGATCTTCACCGGCAGAACCCTGTTTGGAGCGATGCCGCCGAAGGGACAGGAGCTGGATGATCATTACTTTGGAGTTATCCGCCCGAGGATCGCTGCCTTCATGGATGATGTGAATAAAGAGCTCTGGAAGCTCGGTGTATCCGCAAAGACACAGCACAATGAGGTAGCTCCGGCGCAGCATGAGCTCGCACCGATTTACGCAGAGTGCAATGTTGCGGTAGACCACAACCAGATCATTATGGAGACCCTGAAAAATGTTGCAGAGTCCCATGGACTGCAGTGCCTGCTTCATGAGAAACCGTTTGCGGGAGTCAATGGTTCAGGTAAGCATAACAACTGGTCACTCACTACAGATGATGGAATGAATCTTCTGGATCCGGGCAAGACACCGCACGAGAATATTCAGTTCCTGATGATCCTGACCTGTATCCTGCGTGCAGTAGACCGTCATGCAGATCTTCTGCGTGAGTCTGCATCCGATGTCGGAAACGACCATCGTCTCGGTGCAAATGAGGCTCCGCCTGCCATTATTTCCGTCTTCCTCGGAGATCAGCTGCAGGATGTACTGAGTCAGCTGATCAGTACCGGAGAGGCAACACACAGCCTGAAGGGCGGAACTCTTCACACAGGCGTACGTACCCTGCCGGATTTCGCAAAGGATGCGACGGACAGAAACCGTACCTCACCGTTTGCCTTCACCGGAAATAAATTTGAGTTCCGTATGGTCGGTTCCAGAGATTCCGTTGCAGAGTGCAATGTAGTGATCAACACGATCGTTGCCGAGGCGTTCTCCGATGCCTGCGATGTGCTTGAAAAGGCAGAGGATGTCCAGATGGCAGTGCATGATCTGATCAAGGAGTATGCAAGTGAGCATCAGAGGATCGTTTTCAACGGCAATGGTTACTCTGACGCATGGGTAGCTGAGGCAGAGCGCCGCGGACTTTCGAATATCACCTCCATGGTGGATGCCATCCCGGCCCTGGTGACAGAGAAGTCTGTTGCACTTTTTGAAAAATTCGGCGTATTTACACGTACCGAGCTGGAGTCCCGTGTGGAGATTCAGTATGAGGCATATGCAAAGGCACTGAACATTGAGGCTCGTGCGATGATCGATATCGCAAGCAAGAGTGTGGTTCCAGCCGTGCTCCGCTTCAACCGCAGCCTGTCTGATACGGTAAATTCCATGAAGACAGCCGGCGTGGATATCGAGGTTCCGCTCGAAATGCTCCGCGAATCCTGCAGCCTGCTTGCAGAGGCAAAACAGGCACTGAAGAAGCTGGAAAAATCTGCGGATGAGGCAGCAGTGATGGAAGCAGGACGTGAGCAGGCAGTGTTCTATCATGATGTTGTATCTGCTGATATGGAGGCACTTCGTGCTCCTGTGGATGCTTTGGAGATGATCGTGGATAAGGAAGAATGGCCGATGCCGTCCTACGGAGATCTGCTGTTTGAGGTGTAGCGGTCATGGCCTGCTAAGGCTTGACTTCTTGCCGTTTTAGTTCTATAATCCGCTTATGCAGTCTAATAATTTTACAGGAGGAAATCGAAATGGCAAAGGTTAGTAAAGAGATGCTGATCGGAGAAATCCTTCAGCTTGATCCGAATATGGCAGCAGTATTAATGGGAAGCGGTATGCACTGTGTAGGATGTCCGTCTTCTCAGATGGAGTCTCTGGACGAGGCTGCTATGGTTCATGGTATCCCGACTGATCTTCTGGTTGCAAGATTAAATGCATACCTTGAGAGCGTAGGAAAGTAATAAAGATGCTAAAAAAAGGAGCTGTGAAAAAACAGTTTCTTAGTCAGGGAGGCGGAGCAATTCGAACA
>JAUNAF010000006.1 GCA_030527715.1 Eubacteriales bacterium | reverse complement strand
ATGCGAGACCAGATGGCCTTTTCTCATGGGGTGTTTATTTCACAGCCCCTTTTTTGTGCGTGCAGCGGTGAGAATGCTGTGCTTGCACAAGCATTCGAGGAGCACCGTTCTAAACAAATGTATGATCAGAGTGAAGCAAGACGCTGCACTGCATCGGATACGATCATGAGCTGAGCGTGCTCGGAAAGACCGGCAGCGATCCCGGCGGAATATTTGCAGACACTGCCGTACTCAGACAGCATGTTGCAGATACGGTTGAACTCCTCCGGAGTGTGATCGGATGCATGCAGAAGAAGCCGGAATGAGGAATCCTCTGTCAGCTTGTATAAAGTATTGTCTCCGTGATATGCACCGGACAGAATCCTGGCAGCATGGATCACTTCGTCCAGAGTGTCAAAGGCGTAGATCCTTGCAACATCCGGTGCCGGAGCATCGGAGTCGGTTTTATCAGATTCCGCAGAAATCTCAGTTTCCGCATCTGCGGCAGCACCTTTCTGAGCGTCACGGATCTTCTGGAAAAGACTTAAGATATCATCTGCACCGTCCATCTTCAGAGAAGAGAGCAGAGGAGAGTCCTCTGTGGAATGTTCGGATGGAGCAAATTTTGCAAATCGAGTGTCGAGTTCCTCAGGATCTTCTACCTTGGTAATGATCAGAACGAGGGATTCTGCGGAGAGCGGGATCGCCTCGATCATCAGAGGAATGTCATTCGCCTCAAAGCCTACCTCAAGAGCCGCCTTCTGCATCATTTCGCGGAAGAGGGATTTCGCTTTTTCAGAACCGTAGGCAAGTTCACTGAGCTTGAGCTCACGGCTGCGCAGATCCTCACGGGTGAGAGTGCAGCGAATCTGATGATCATTGATTTTTTCTATCTTCATATTAAAAACACATCCTTTTTTACTGTGAAAGTCCCGGACAGCGGTTGAGCAGATGTCGAGTTTGCTTGAACAGATGCTCAGACATTGGACGTTCATATTTAGTGGTGCTTTGCGCCAGCAGAACATATACGTTTAGTTAAAGCAAAGCTGGAATTACCTCTTATAATAACGATTATCCGTCTGGATGTAAAGGAAAAACTCGGAGAAATAATCCTTGCAATGCAAACTCATATTGTATATAATAAACTCTAAGAGAGGATAATAGTATCAAAAAATATGAAAGGAGGATATTATTATAATTTCGCAGGTTCTTCTGCATTATTTTCTTACGTGTGATGGTCTTCACACGCTCTCATAATCGTATCATTAATCAACAATTGTAAACAGATCCTCTCTGAAAAAGGTTTTTGGATGGACCTTCTTTTTCGTGTGGGAAAATATATCACATGCACCGACAAGGAAAGTCTCATGCAAAAAGGAAGAAAGCGAGTGGTAAGTGTAGAAAAAAGAGAAAAACAAAGACGAAACAGTTACAGCAGAGAGGAAGTCAGAAATACAGATCTTTATAAAGAGCTTTCCTATTATCAGGAGGCAGGCATTTCTCTCTGGCTGAACGGAAAACCAAGCTCTTCAGAAAAAATTGCCCGTATGGTCCATGAAGAAAACAATTATATGCGGGACTACCAGGCAGACCCTGCAAACCGTATCTGCAGTATAGGTTTTGACAGAATCAGAAAAAAATAACTCGATGACGTAATCCCCCAAATGGCGTATGCTTATGCAATATTATTTTTTTCTGAATTTATTGAAATCTATTAGGTGAAGAAAAAAAACTGTGCTATACTTTCTTATATTATTAAGTGAAAGCTGGAGGTAGTGAGACATGAAAAAAAAGACAACGCCGCTTGCGGCTGTCGTCCTTTTAGTGCTCGTAGTAGGCCTGGTCTACGTACTGACATTTCTGGTAAGAAAGTATACACCGACATCGGAGGTGATGAGCGGGGAGGAATATTTTGGAATCAGCGAAGAACAGGCAGCTCTGATCGTCGATACAGAGGTGACCACTTATCGTGGAAAAATCGAGGACGAGGTGGTCTATGTAGAATATGCGGCAGTGAAGGATCTGTTAAATGCACGTTTCTACTGGGATGCGGATGCAGAACTGATGCTTTACACTACGCCGGATGATATTATTCAGATTCCTGCCGGAAGTATGGAATATACAGCGTCAGGAAAAAAACAGTCGCTGAACTATCAGATCGTCAAGACAGAGGGAGAGAAACTCTGGGTGGCACTGGATTTCGTTCAGAAGTACACAAATCTCGACTATGAGATGTACCATGATCCGGAGCGTATCGTAGTTGCGAAAACCTGGGGAGAGGTCAGCTGTGCCACTGTTCGTAAAAAAGCGAAGGTGCGTCAGCTTGGCGGAATCAAAAGTCCGATCCTGCGAGAGGTTTCCAAAAACGAAGTTGTGACAGTGCTTGAGGATCTGGACGATTGGATGGAAGTCATGACTACGGATGGCTACAGAGGCTATATCCGCAGCAATGCACTCAAAGATATACGTACAGAGACGCGCAGCAGAGACTTTGAGGAACCGGTATATGAGGGAATCCACAGAGAGGATACGATCAGTCTGGTATGGCATCAGACGACCAGCATGGAGTCCAATTACAATATCAATTCCGATATTGCGAATGTGGACGGAGTGAATGTCATCTCTCCGACCTGGTATTCGATCGTGGATAACAAGGGAACCATCAGCTCCCTGGCACTTTCGGATTATGTGAATGTGGCGCACAGCTCCGGCATGGAGGTGTGGGGCCTTGTGGACAATTTCAACACAGAGGTCAGCTTTGCCGAAGTGATGAATCACACGGACTCCCGATGGAATGTGGAGGATCAGCTGATCGCCTCCGCCAGGGAGAACGGTCTGGACGGTATCAACATTGACTTTGAGAGCATCAGCGAGGATGCAGCAGAGGGCTATGTGCAGTTCATGCGTGAGATGTCCGTAAAATGTCACAAGAACAAGCTGGTGCTTTCCGTGGATGTTCCGGTGCCGATGCCGTTTACGGCACACTATAATCGTAAGGAACTCGGCATTGTCAGTGACTATGTGATCGTTATGGGATATGATGAACACTACTCAGGTTCAGAGACAGCGGGATCTGTGGCAAGTATCTCCTTTGAAAAGCAGGGTATCGAGAATACACTTCAGGATGTGCCGGCTGCCAGGGTCATCAGCGGAGTGCCGTTCTATACCAGACTGTGGTCCACAAAGATACAGGAGGATGGAACCGCTTCTGTAACGAGTGAGGCTATGGGGATGTCTGCGGCAAAGCAGGTGCTTGAGAACAATGATGTCAAGGCCTCCTGGGATGAGACGACTGCACAGAATTATGCAGAGTTCAGCGGAGATGACGGTACGCTCTATCAGATCTGGATGGAGGATGAGGAATCGCTTTCCAGAAAACTGTCTCTGGTAAAGGAATATCAGCTGGCAGGAGGAGCTGCCTGGAAGCTTGGCTTCGAGAAAAATTCGATCTGGAAAACTATCAAAGAATATTTAAGCTGACAAGAGAATTACCTTCAGCCCCCGAAAAAGCATCAGCTTTTCCGGGGGCTCGTTCTATTGTCAGAAACAGTATCTTGTGGTATGATGAACAGGTGGAAAGGACAGAGATTGCAATGAAGACAATTGTATTAGATATGAAAGACAGGATTGAAAAAGAGGGGATGAAACAGGCCGGAGAGATCATACTTGCCGGAGGACTGGTGGCATTTCCCACAGAGACTGTCTATGGTCTTGGAGCGGACGCTTTAAACGAAGAGGCGTCAGCAAAGATCTATCAGGCAAAAGGCAGACCGTCAGACAATCCGCTGATCGTTCATATTGCTTCGATGGAGTCTTTAGACCGGATCGCAGCAGTGGTTTCACCGAAGGCAAAAAAGCTAGCAGAGAAGTTCTGGCCGGGACCGCTCACGATGATTTTTCAAAAGACAGCTGAGGTGCCGAAAGGCACGACAGGAGGTCTGGATACGGTTGCAGTGAGAATGCCGGAAAATGAGATCGCACTGGAACTGATTCGCTGCGGAGGAGGCTATATCGCAGCACCGAGCGCCAATCTTTCCGGAAGACCGAGCCCAACGACTGCGGCACATGTGCTGGAGGATATGGATGGAAGAATTGAGATGATACTGGACGGCGGATCCTGCGGTATCGGAGTGGAGTCCACGATCGTAGATCTGACCGGTGAGATACCGATGATTTTAAGACCGGGGTATATCAATCAGAAGATGCTCGAGGAGGTCATCGGTGAGGTGGCGGTCGACCCGACACTGATGGATGCAAACTCAAAGGAGCGTCCGAAGGCGCCAGGAATGAGATATAAGCATTATGCACCAAAGGCAGATATGACGATCGTTGAAGGTTCACAGGAGGCTGTGACAGCAAAGATCAACGAGCTGGTGCAGGAGGAACTGAATAACGGAGGCTGTCCCGGAGTGATCGCATCAGACGAGACGATGAGCTGTTATCCACAGGGAATCGTGCAGTCCATGGGCAGCCGCACAGATGAGGTGAGTATTACCGCACATCTTTATGCGGTACTGCGGGAGTTCGATGAGCAGAATGTCAGCAGGATCTATTCAGAATCCTTTGACACGCCGGATCTCGGCATGGCGATCATGAACCGCCTCATGAAGGCAGCAGGACATCAGGTTCTGCAGGTGTAGGTAGATACTATGAAGAAATATGATAAAGTATTATTTGTGAGTCACAGCGATACCTGCCGCGGACCGATGGCAGAGGCAATCATGCAGCGGCTGGTTCTTCTGGAAGATATTCTGATCGATTCCAAGGGGATGATCGTTCTTTTTCCGGAACCGGTGAATCCGAAGGCTGCCGATGTACTGCGTATGAACGGTCAGGAACTTCAGGAGCACATGGCAGTACCGTTTACTGTAGATGATTTTGATGACCGCACACTGATCCTTACGATGGAGGAAGCGCAGAAGGAAAAACTTCTCAAAGATTATCCTGCCCAGGCAAAAAATCTTTATACACTTCTGGAATATATCGGAAGAAGCGGTGATATCTACGATCCTATCGGAAAGGACTTGCCGGAATACGGGAAGTGTTTTCATATATTAGAAGCAATTATACAAGAGATAGCAAAGGTACTGAGGGAGGAGAACCAATGATAGCTATTGCATGTGACCATGGTGGGTACGTATTAAAGCAGGAGATTTTAAAGCATCTTCAGGACAGAGGACTGGAGTATCAGGATTTTGGATGCGACAGTGAGGAGGCTGTGGATTATCCGATCTATGCACGTAAAGTTACGAGTGCGATCAAGAGCGGAAGCTGTGACAGAGGAATTCTGATCTGCGGCACCGGCATCGGCATCTCCATTGCTGCAAATAAGGTTCCCGGGATCCGTGCAGCGCTCTGCACAGACTGTTTCACTGCAGAGGCAACCAGACAGCACAATGATGCAAATATTCTGGCACTTGGCGGAAGAGTAGTCGGACCGGGTCTTGCATTAAAGATCGTAGATACTTTCTTAGACACACCATTCTCTAATGCAGAGCGTCACAAAAACAGAATTGCCCTGATCGAGCAGCAGTAAGGCAGAGATTCCCGACTGACATCGTCTGAAAATGGAAAGGAGAAGGATATGCAGAAAAAAAGAAATGATTATATCTCCTGGGATGAGTATTTTATGGGGGTGGCACAGCTGACAGCGATGCGATCCAAAGATCCGAACTCCCAGGTCGGTGCATGTATCGTCAGCAGAGACAACAAAATCCTCTCCATGGGATACAACGGCTTCCCGATCGGCTGCTCGGATGATGAGTATCCGTGGGGAAGAGACGAAGGAACAGACAACAAATATTTATATGTTACGCACAGTGAACTGAATGCGATCCTCAATTATCGCGGAGGAAGTCTGGATGATGCGATCCTCTATGTATCGCTGTTTCCGTGCAATGAGTGCGCGAAGGCGATCATACAGGCAGGTATTCGTGAGGTGGTTTACGGGGATGACAAGTATGCAGAAACCCCGGCAGTGATCGCCTCCAAGCGGATGATGAGATCAGCCGGAGTCGTATTTCGCAGATATCAGTCGAGCGGACGGGAAGTAAAGATCGTATTGTAAAAAATGAGGATGCGGATCATTCCGCATCCTCAATGTATTTTTGAAGTTCATGAAAGCGGCCGTCATAGATCAGAGCGAGCAGGTCATTCAGACGGCGGAGAGAGAGCAGCAGGAGTTCCTGTGAGATCAGTCCCTGTTCTGTCGCATCCGCAAGCTCATCGAGATCCACCACCCTGACGGAACCGTCCGGGTAGAGCAGGACATCGGCGAGCAGATCGATCATCGTATAGGTGTCGGTCGCAGCATCGTATTCGTGTGTGATGATATCGCAGTACCAGCAGACATGGTGGTGTTCTGCGTCAAAAAAACGGCTGACCTTAAGGCCCTTATCCCAGAAGAAGGCAGAGATCCCGCTGCTGAATTCTTTTTTCGGACGGATCGTTTTCCAGCGTGTGATCAGCAGATGCTCATCTCGGTAAAGAATCTCATCTTTATCGAGGAGAACACACTCATCCGGAATCAGGCGTCTGCGGTAAAGAACAGGAATTTTCATGGACTACCTCCTTTGAAAAAACAGCCGTTTTTGGTTTTTCACAATTATAGTACAGGGGAGACGGAAAAACAACGAAAAATATGCGGAAGGTGCGATTTTCTTGACAAAATGCGTCAAAATTCGTATCATAGTTGGCAGGTAATCAGACCTTATCAGATTATAAGAAAGTGAGAGAATCATGGCAAAGGATAAGAAATTAGTAGAAGCGATCACCTCTATGGAGGAAGATTTCGCGCAGTGGTATACAGACGTAGTAAAGAAGGCTGAGCTGATCGATTACACCAGCGTTAAGGGCTGCATGGTCATCAAGCCGGCAGGCTATGCGATCTGGGAGAATATTCAGCATGAGCTGGACCGCAGATTTAAGGAGACCGGTGTTGAGAATGTATATCTTCCGATGTTCATTCCGGAGAGTCTTCTGCAGAAGGAGAAGGATCACGTAGAAGGATTTGCACCGGAGGTTGCATGGGTGACTCACGGCGGACTTGAGCCGCTGCAGGAGCGCATGTGTGTACGTCCGACTTCTGAGACACTGTTCTGTGACTTCTATGCAAATGATATTCAGTCCTACCGTGATCTTCCGAAGGTATATAATCAGTGGTGCTCTGTAGTAAGATGGGAGAAAACGACCAGACCGTTCCTGCGCTCCAGAGAGTTCCTGTGGCAGGAGGGACATACCGCTCATGCAACTGCTGAGGAGGCAGAGGAGCGCACGATCCAGATGCTGAATGTATACGCAGATTTCTGCGAGCAGGTTCTGGCAATTCCGGTGATCAAGGGAAGAAAGACAGACAAGGAGAAATTTGCAGGTGCTGAGGCTACCTACACGATCGAGTCTCTGATGCATGACGGTAAGGCACTTCAGTCCGGTACCAGCCATAACTTCGGCGACGGCTTTGCAAAGGCATTCGGCATTCAGTATGCAGCAAAGGACAATACTTTAAAATATGTACACCAGACTTCCTGGGGTATGACCACCCGTATGATCGGTGCGATCATCATGGTACACGGTGACAACAGCGGACTGGTTCTGCCGCCGCGCATTGCACCGACACAGGTAATGGTGATTCCGATCCGTCAGCAGCAGGAGGGCGTTCTTGCAAAGGCTGAGGAGATCAGAGCAGCTCTGGTACAGTCCGGTCTTCGTGCCCGTCTGGATGATGCAGACAAGAGCCCGGGATGGAAGTTCTCCGAGCAGGAGATGAGAGGTATTCCGGTTCGTATCGAGCTTGGACCGAAGGATATTGAGGCAGGTAACGCTGTGATCGTGCGTCGTGATACCAGAGAAAAGATCACCGTACAGATCGATGAGCTTCCGAACAAGGTTGCAGAGGTACTTGAGTGTATCCAGAACGATATGCTTGAGCGCGCACGCGCACACCGCGAGGCACACACCTACGAGGCAACAGAGCTGGAAGGATTCAAGAAGATCGCAGCAGAGAAGCCGGGATTCATCAAGGCAATGTGGTGCGGATGCCAGGAGTGCGAGGATGCACTGAAGGAAGAAGCAGGAGTGACCTCCAGATGTATGCCGTTCGAACAGGAAACGATCGCTGATACCTGCATTTACTGCGGAAAGCCGGCGAAAAAATTAGTTTACTGGGGTAAAGCGTACTAATTCTCATTGACAATTTAAAGTGTCATGGGATAGAATAGAAGAAATATTTTGAGAATAAGGAGGAGCAAAAATGAAAAAATTCGGTAAAGTACTCGGTATTATGACAGCAGCTGCACTTACAGCAGGAGCACTTTCTGTCGGCGCAGCAGCAGAGGATACCTTTAAGATCGGTTCCAGCGGCCCGATGACCGGTCCGGCAGCAACTTACGGAAACGCAGTTATGAACGCTGCACAGATCGCTGTAGATGAGATCAACGAAGCAGGCGGTGCAAACGGTGTTATGCTTGAGTTCAATCCGCAGGATGACGAGCATGACGCAGAGAAGGCTGTCAATGCTTACAACACATTAAAAGACTGGGGTATGCAGGCATTCCTCGGAACCGTTACATCCGGTCCGTGTATCGCTGTAGAGGCTGAGGCAGTGAACGACAACATGTTCCTTCTGACTCCGTCCGGATCTGCAGTTGACTGTATCACTGCAGGCGACAACGCTTTCCGTGTATGCTTCTCTGATCCGGATCAGGGTACTGCATCTGCAAAATACATCGGTGAGAATGGTCTCGCAGAGAAGATCGCTGTAATCTATGACAGCTCTGATGTATACTCTTCAGGTGTATATGCTACCTTCCAGGCAGAGGCTGCAAACCAGCCGTTCGAGATCGTTTGTGCTGAGGCATTTACCGCAGACAGCAAGACTGATTTCTCTGTACAGCTGCAGAAGGCTAAAGAGTCCGGCGCAGAGCTGGTATTCCTTCCGTTCTACTATAACGAGATCGCACTTGTGTTCACACAGGCAGATGCTATGGGCTTCGCTCCGAAGTGGTTTGGTGTAGACGGTATGGACGGTATCCTTACTGTAGAAGGATTTGACACCAGCCTTACAGAGGGTGTTATGCTTCTTACTCCGTTCTCTGCAGATGCTGAGGATGAGCGTACAAAGAACTTTGTAGCAAAATATCAGGAGCTCCACAATGAAGTGCCGAACCAGTTCGCAGCTGATGCTTACGATGGTGTTTATGCGATCGCAGCAGCTATCGAGAAGGCTGGCATTACAGCAGATATGGATGCAAGCGAAGTTTGTGATCTTCTGAAGGTTGCTATGACTGAGATTTCTATCGACGGTGTGACCGGTACAGGCATGACCTGGGATGCAAGCGGTGAGCCGTCCAAGGATCCGAAGGCTGTCGTTATTGAGAATGGCGCTTACAAGGGAATGTAACAGACTTATCGCTCTTTAAGAGCCTGACAGGGGGGAGTGCATGGGCATCCCCCCTGTTTTTGCAAGAGAAAATGAGGTAGACTATGAGCTTTTTATCTTATCTGATTAACGGTATCAGCCTTGGCAGTGTATATGCCATAATTGCGTTAGGCTATACAATGGTATACGGAATTGCCAAAATGCTGAATTTTGCACATGGTGATGTCATCATGGTAGGCGGCTATGCATGCCTTATGCTGGTTCTGAATTTGAATGCGAACCCGTTTGTTGCGGTGCTCGCTGCCATTGTGGTATGTACAGTGCTTGGAATTGTGATCGAATCAGTTGCTTACCGGCCGCTGAGAAATGCGGCTTCTCCGCTTGCGGTACTGATCACTGCGATCGGTGTGAGCTACCTGCTTCAGAATATCGTGCTTCTGATCTTCGGCTCTAATCCGAAGAGCTTCCAGACGGTCGTTCCGATCCCGGATCTGAAGCTGGCTGACGGCGCACTGACGATCACCGGTGAGGCGATCGCAACGATTCTGTGCAGCGTGATCATCATGATCGTGCTGACTCTGTTTATCAACAAGACAAAGGCAGGACAGGCTATGCTGGCAGTGGCAGAGGATAAGGGCGCTGCTCAGCTGATGGGTATCAACGTAAACGGAACGATCGCACTGACCTTCGCGATCGGTTCCGGACTTGCAGCAGTCGCAGGCGTACTGCTCTGTTCCTCCTATCCGTCCCTGACACCGTACACCGGTTCCATGCCGGGTATCAAAGCATTCGTGGCAGCGGTATTCGGAGGCATCGGATCTATCCCGGGAGCTATGATCGGAGGTATTCTTCTCGGAGTGATCGAGATCCTGGGTAAGGCATATATTTCCTCACAGCTGGCAGATGCAATCGTATTTGCAGTGCTGATCATTGTGCTTCTGGTGAAGCCGACAGGACTGCTTGGCAAACAGATTCAGGAGAAAGTGTAGGTGATATGATGAATAAGATGACAAAAAAAACAAAATCAAATCTGATCACCTACCTTATTGTTATCGCAGCATTTGTGATCGTACAGGCAATGGTGAGCACGGGACATATCTCCAGTCTGTTCAAGGGACTGCTTGTTCCGATCTGTGTCTATGTGATCCTTGCACTGTCTCTGAACCTTGTGGTAGGTATCTCAGGCGAGCTGAGTCTGGGTCATGCAGGATTTATGTGCGTCGGCGCGTTTGCCAGTGCACTGTTTACAAAGTGTACCTCAGATGCGATCACTGCTACTCCGATCCGCTTTACGCTGGCGATCCTGATCGGCGCAGCGATGGCAGCTCTGTTCGGACTGCTGATCGGTATTCCGGTTCTGCGACTGAAGGGAGATTACCTTGCGATCGTAACCCTGGCTTTCGGTGAGATCATCAAAAACGTGGTCAATGCCTTCTATATCGGCAAGGACAGCCATGGCTTCCATTTTACAATGAAGGATCAGTTTTCCCTCGGTATGGAGCCGGACGGACAGGTGCTTCTGAATGGTCCGCAGGGTATCACCGGAGTGACGAAGGATTCCAGCTTCCTGATCGGAGTGATCCTGATTCTGATCACATTGTTCATCGTGCTGAATCTGATCGATTCCAGAGACGGACGTGCGATCCAGGCGATCCGCGACAACCGAATCGCAGCAAGTACGGTCGGCATCAGCATTACCAAATATAAGCTGATGGCGTTCACGATCTCAGCAGCACTTGCAGGAGCTGCAGGAGCTCTGTACTCACATAACCTTGCAACACTGCAGGCGTCAAAGTTCAACTTTAATACATCCATCCTGGTACTGGTATTTGTAGTACTCGGTGGAATCGGAAATATGAGAGGTTCCATCATCGCGGCAGTTCTGCTGACCGTGCTCCCGGAGCTTCTGAGAGGTCTGGCAGATCTGCGTATGCTGATCTATGCGATCATCCTGATCGTCATGATGCTCTTCAACTGGGCTCCGAAGGCTCTGGAGTGGAGAGAGCGTTATCTTGGACGTATCTTTAATAAATCTGCGAAGGAGGGGAAATAAGATGGCACCAATGCTGGAAACAAGAAATCTGGGTATCTCCTTCGGCGGACTGCGTGCGGTAAATGAGTTCAACATGAAAATCGAAAAGGGAGAGCTCTATGGTCTGATCGGACCGAACGGAGCAGGTAAGACCACGGTCTTCAATCTGCTGACCGGTGTCTACAAGCCGAGTGAGGGATTCATTCTGCTGGATGGAGAGGATATCACCGGAAAGTCTACGATCGAGATCAATAAGACCGGTATTGCACGTACCTTCCAGAATATCCGTCTTTTCACGCAGATGACGGTTCTGGACAATGTTAAGGTTGGTCTGCACAATAATTACAAATATTCTACCCTTGCAGGAATCTTCCGCACACCGGCTTACCGCAAGACGGAAAAAGAGATGAATGAGCGTGCGATGGAGCTGCTGAAGGTATTTGATCTGGATAAGGAAGCGGATGCTCTTGCAAAAAATCTTCCTTACGGTAAACAGAGAAAGCTGGAAATCGCCAGAGCGATGGCAACCAATCCGAAGCTTCTGCTCCTGGATGAGCCGGCAGCCGGAATGAACCCGAATGAGACTGTGGAACTGATGGATACGATTCATTTTGTGCGTGATCACTTTGATATGACGATCCTTCTGATCGAGCATGATATGAAGCTGGTTTCCGGTATCTGCGAGAAGCTGACCGTGCTGAACTTCGGTGAGGTGCTCTGTCAGGGTGAGACAGCCGAAGTACTGAAGAATCCGCAGGTAATCACTGCATACCTTGGAGAATAGGGAGGAAATGACAGATGGCAATGCTTGAGATTAAGGACCTGGAAGTATACTATGGTATGATTCAGGCGATCAAGGGAGTTTCCTTCGAAGTAAATCAGGGCGAGGTAATTGCGCTGATCGGTGCAAACGGTGCGGGAAAGACAACGATCCTGCATACCATCACCGGACTGCTTTCCCCGAAAAAGGGAAGCGTCGTTTTTGAAGGAAAGGATATCACAAAGATTCCGGCACATAAGATCGTATCTATGGGAATGGCACATATTCCGGAAGGCCGAAGAGTCTTTGCTTCCATGTCAGTTTATCAGAATCTGAAGATGGGTGCCTTTTCCAGAAGCGACAAGAATGAGATCGAGGAAAGCCTGCAGATGGTCTACAGCAGATTCCCGAGACTGGAAGAACGTAAAAATCAGCTGGCAGGTACGCTGTCCGGCGGTGAGCAGCAGATGCTTGCGATGGGACGTGCACTGATGTCCAAACCGAAGATCATTGTGATGGATGAGCCGTCCATGGGACTCTCTCCGATTTTTGTAAATGAGATCTTTGATATTATCCAGAGCGTAAGCGCGAGCGGAACTACGGTGCTTCTGGTTGAGCAGAATGCGAAGAAGGCTCTTTCTATTGCTGACCGTGCATATGTACTGGAGACCGGCAAGATCGTCCGCACAGGTGCTGCTGCAGATCTGATGAATGACGATTCGATCCGTGCGGCTTATCTTGGTGAATAAACAGCCTTCGAATCGTGGATAACTATTGACCTTTCTTTGTGAAAATAGTATATTAGCAGTAAGAGAAGAAAAGATTTTTGTGGATATAATCCATAAAAATCTTTTCTTGAATACTCTAGTATAAAGGCAGGGGAAGACCCTGCAGACGGATGAGGAGGAGTTATATGAGCAAGTA
Source organism: Eubacteriales bacterium (assembly GCA_030527715.1). Lineage (GTDB taxonomy): Bacteria > Bacillota > Clostridia > Lachnospirales > Lachnospiraceae > Marvinbryantia. The sequence goes on along the minus strand of JAUNAF010000006.1, from coordinate 34,892 downwards.
TATCGTTACGATCTCCAGACAGTACGGAAGCGGCGGAAAGACGATCGCCGGAATGTTTGCGGAGAAACAGGGGATTCCGTGTTACGGAAGAGATATCATCCGCCGTGCTTCGGATGAAAGCGGCATCAGTGAAGCACTGTTTGCACAGGCAGATGAGAAGCTGGTAAACGGTACGCTTTTCGGTATCTCAAAGAAAATCTACAGAGGGGAACTGCTTCCGCCGAGCAGCAGTGAATTTACCTCACCGCAGAACCTGTTCAACTATCAGGCAAAAATTATCCGTGATCTTGCTGATCAGCCGGGGTCGTCCGTGTTTATCGGACGCTGTGCAGACTTTGTTCTGGCAGACAGACCGGAGACAGTCAGCGTATTCATTCATGCGCCGAAGGATTACTGCCTGGAGCAGGCGAGACTTCGCAATCCGATGAGCGGTGTGGATCTGGAAAAATTTGTCGCAAAGACGGATAAGTTCCGCGGTGATTTCTATCGCTACTATACTGGACGTGAGTGGAACGATGCCAGAAACTTTGATCTGTGTCTGGACAGCAGCAAACTCGGATTTGAGGGCTGTGTATCTGCGATCGAGGCATACCTCAAGGTGCGTTTCGGAGAATAATACTCTGAGAAACATGCTTTGCGGGTTTCTCAGGTTGTCGCGGTGCTCCTCGAATGCCAGTGCAGGTACAGCATTCTCATCGCTGCACGCGCAAATATAACAGTTTTCGGCACATTGCGCAGGCAGTGTGCCGTTTCTGCCTGAACCACAGAAAGTTTGAAAGAAGAGGAAGAAGGAATGAGTGTAAATCGTGTATTTGTAATTGTGCTGGACAGTTTTGGAATCGGACATGCTCCGGATGCTGCGGATTTTGGAGATGAGGGTTCCAACACCCTCGGTACGATCCGCAGATCACCTGAATATCATACGCCGAACATGAAGAAGCTTGGCCTGTTCTGCATTGACGGTGTGGATCCGATCGAGAATCAGCCGGAAGTCTGCGGAAGCTATCTGAGGCTGTTTGAGGCTTCCAGAGGTAAGGATACAACGATCGGTCACTGGGAGATCGCGGGAATCATCTCAGAAAAGCCGATGCCGACCTATCCGAACGGATTTCCGCAGGAGGTGCTGGATGAGATCTCCAGAGCCACCGGAAGGGGGATTCTGTGCAACCGTCCGTATTCCGGAACAGATGTCATCCGTGACTTCGGTGACGAGCATGTAAAAACCGGAGATCTGATCGTATACACCTCAGCTGACAGTGTATTGCAGATCGCTGCCCATGAGGATGTAGTTCCGCTGGAGGAACTCTACGAGATCTGCCGCAAGTCCAGAGCCATCATGCAGGGTGAGCACGGTGTCGGACGTATTATTGCCCGTCCGTTTATCGGAACTTCAGGACAGTACCAGAGAACGGCACACCGCCATGACTTCTCGCTGATCCCGCCGAAGGATACCATGATGGATGTCCTGGTGAGAGAGGGATATGATACGCTCGGTGTCGGCAAGATCTATGATATCTTTGCCGGAAAGAATGTGCAGAAGACGGTTTCCATTGAGAATAATGTGGACGGTATGAACAAGACACTGGAGTTCCAGAAAGAGGATTTCCACGGACTGTGCTTTGTAAACCTGGTGGATTTTGATATGCTCTACGGTCACAGAAATGATATCGACGGATATGCAAAAGCAGCCACCGTATTTGATGAGCAGCTTGGCACCTTCCTCGCAAATATGCGCGAAGATGATGTGCTGATCATTACCGCCGACCATGGTTGTGATCCGGGATTCCGCGGCACAGACCACAGCAGAGAGGGCATTCCGGTGCTGATCTGCGGCAAACCGGTAAATGAGAATGTAAATCTCGGAACGGGAAATACCTTCTCAAATATCGGTTCCACAGTGCTGGAGATGCTTGGTGCAAAGGGAAGCGTTCAGGGCGAGAGCTTCTGGAAAAATATCTGCAGATAAGAGCTATCGGAAAGGTCAGAGTTTACCATGATTCAGAAATTGATCCGTACGGCATTTGAGGCCAGGGAGAAGGCATATGTGCCGTACTCACACTTTGCGGTTGGTGCAGCACTTCTGACAAAGGAAGGCCGCATCTATACCGGATGCAATATTGAGAATGCAGCTTACACACCGACCAACTGTGCAGAGCGCACAGCGGTATTCAAGGCAGTGTCAGAGGGAGAACGCGCCTTACAGACGATTGCAGTGGTCGGAGGAAGAGAAGCTGAAGGAGAAGGCGAAGTGGATTACTGTCCGCCCTGCGGAGTCTGCCGCCAGGTACTGCAGGAGTTCTGTGATCCGGAAACGTTCGAGGTGATCCTTGCAAAATCAGAGACAGAGTACAAGATACTGAAGCTGAAGGAACTGCTGCCATACGGTTTTGGCGCGGAAAATCTGTAAACAGCAAAAGAGGAGCTGTCCTTTCGGACAGCTCCTTTTGCGTTTACATGCCTGTTATTTGTGAGGAGGGCGTTTCAGGCATGTTTTTGTATCATTTCATAAACGGTTTCCGGAGAGATATCTCCTTCCATCGGGCCGAAGGCGGCTGCATTCAATGCACCGGCAGCGGCACCCATTTTTGCGGCCTCTTCCAGAGATCTGCCTTCGGCAAGACCGCAGAGAAAGGCTGCGTCATAGCTGTCGCCTGCTCCGGTGGCATCCAGCTGTTCCACCTGATAGATGCCCATCTCCAGTTCCAGACCGTTTCGTGTATAGATCCTTGAACCTTTGGATCCGTTCTTTAACACAAGAACTTCAAGACATTCGCTCTCAAAGGCTTTCTTTACCGCTTCCTCAGGATCCTCCTGACCGGTGAGCATCTTGAGCTCGCCAAGACCAGGCATCAGAATGCTGGATTTGCGGAAGACATCCTGAAGCATAGTCAGGACAACAGGATCACGCATCATTTCCAGTCGAACATTCGGATCGAAACTGATCTTTGTACCCTGTCCGCGCAGCAGATCGATGGTTTTTATGATCTCTTCTGCAAATGGAACTGAGGACATCAGAGAACAGCCCATCACATGCATATATTTCGCTTCTGCAAGATCTTCGGTAAGCTCCGGAGCCTTTGCCATAACACACGGAGAATTGTCCATGTAGAAGAGAAATTTGCGCTCTCCGTCAGCAAAATAGGTGACGAAGGCAACACCGGTATTGCCCTGGTCGGAAACAAGGACGCGGCGAAGATCCACGCCGTCCTTTCTGAGGCGTCTCAGAATGTTTTCACCGAAATCATCTTTGCCGACTCCGCTGATGATGGCTGCGGAATGTCCGAGTCTTGCAACTGTACTGATAAAGATCCCCGGGGCGCCGCTTGGAAACGGTCCCCGAAAATAATCACTGTCATATAAAGGAATATCCGCTGCCGGTCTCATGATCTCAACCAGCAGTTCCCCCATAGTAATGATCTCAGCCATAAAAAACCTCCGTCAAAAAAACTCTGTCGATCAGTTCTTTGATGCACGTTTCTGCTGCAGAGTATCGGCGAGTACAGCGATGATGATGATGCCGCCGATAACGACTTTCTGCCAGTAAGCAGAAATGTTCAGAAGATTCATACCGTTGTTGATAACTGCGATAACAGCTACACCGAACATTGCGCGGGCAACAGAGCCGCGGCCGCCGATCAGGGAAGTACCGCCGAGTACGCAGGATGCGATCGCAAACATCTCATATCCTTCACCGATATTCGGCTGTCCGTTCTGAAGCTTGGAGGCGGTTACCACACCTGCCATGGAAGCGGTGACTGCACAGAGGATGTGTCCGATCAGGGTCACTTTCTTGACGTCGATACCTGCAAGGTGAGCGACATTCTTGTTAGAACCTACAGCGAAGACATGACGTCCGTAGATCGTTTTTGAAAGCAGGAAATGCATGAGGCAGACGATGATCACTGTGAAGATAACACTGGTCGGGATCATGCCGTTCGGGAAGCTCTCTGTCACGATCAGTCGTCTTGCACCGAGGCAGCCGAAGTTGGAATCCAGTCCATAGATCGGACCGCCGCCGCTGATGATGTAGGCAAGACCGCGGAGCATGGTCAGAAAAGCCAGAGTACAGATCATCGGGATCAGTCCGCCGTAGGCGATCAGAGAGCCGATGATACCGCCGGTGATGCATCCGATCACGATAGCGGTGAGGATCAGAACCAGGAGAGCAGTGATGGTGTTCATGCTGCCGATCTTGGAAGCGATCAGCGCTGCGACTACACCGGTAACAGCCATCTGGGAACCTACGGAAATATCGATACCTCCGAGGATGATCGCAAAGGAAAGGCCGGATGCAAGCAGAGCATTTACACACATCTGCGACAGCAGGTTCATGATATTAATGCTGGAGAAAAAGTTGTGATTCATGACTCCGAAAAACAGGCAGAGCAGAATCAGAAATACCACGATGACATTGTTCGAAATCGCTTTTTTGATATCAAAGTTTTTCATATGTTGATCCCCTTTATCGAAAAATAATCTATGAATCCGAAGTAATACTTGCAGAGAAGATCAGAGCCTGCTCAGACAGTTCGTTTGAGAAGAGCTCTCCGCTGATCTCACCCTCACGCATGACATACACACGATCGGAAATACCGATGATCTCAGGCATCTCGGAAGAGATCATGATGATCGATCCGCCGTTTTCCACAAACTGGTACATCAGAGCATAGAACTCGGATTTGGCATTTACATCAATTCCTCGCGTCGGCTCATCGAGAATCATAATTTCTGAATTTGCCGCCAGCCACTTTGCGAGAATTACCTTCTGCTGATTTCCGCCGGAGAGATTGGCAGTGATCGTGGAGATGTCAGGTGCCTTGATGGCGAGCTTCTCTTTGTATTCCTTAGAGACTTCCTTCTCCCACTGCGTATTCACCAGACCTCGTTTTCCGTGTGCGGGGAGGCTTGGAAGACCGACATTTTCATAGATGGGTTTTTCGAGAAGGAGACCGGTTCTTCTTCGGTCCTCAGTTACAAAACCGATCTTTTTGCGGATCGCATCGGAAGGTTTGTGGAAGACAATCTCCTCACCGTGCAGATACATTTTTCCGGAATCATGGGAGGCTGCTCCGAAGATCGCTTCCATGGTCTCGGTTCGGCCTGCGCCGACCAGTCCGTAAAAGCCGAGGATCTCTCCTTTGTTAAGGTGGAAATTAATATTTTTGAAAACAGATCCCTTGGAAAAGTTTTCCACGCGGAAGACTTCTTCTCCGATCGGGTGCTCATGGCGGTTGTAGTAATCGGTAAGGTTGGAACGACCGATCATGTTGGCCACGATCTCTTTTTCATCAGTGTCCGCGATCATCATTTCCTTCATCTTGCAGCCATCTCGGAAGATGGTGACACGATCACAGATCTCAAACAGCTCCTTCATACGGTGGGTAACGTAGATCACGGCAACGCCGTTTGCCTTCATACGACGCACCTGAACGAAAAGAGATTCGATCTCCTTTTCAGATAAAGAGGAGGTCGGCTCATCCAGAATGACTACTTTGGAATTTTTGGAAACGACCTTGGCGATCTCGACCATCTGCTGTTCGGCAGCAGTCAGATCACGACAGTAAGCTTTGACATCAATATTCAGCTCCATGTCGTCGAGTACTTTCTGAGCATCCTGTTCCATACGTTTATAATCAAGGCAGATCCCTTTGCGCGGCTCGCATCCGAGAAAGATGTTCTGCGCTACGGTAAGATCCGGAGCGATACTGAGTTCCTGCTGGATAACGGAAATACCGGCATCGATCGCTTCACGGGGGGATCTGAACGCACATTCTTTTCCATCTAAATAGACTTTTCCTTCGGTGGCTGTGTATACAGAAGCTATGATTTTTATCAATGTGGATTTGCCGGCACCATTTTCGCCGACGAGAGCATGAGCTTCTCCGGGGAAAAAGTCAATGCTGACATCAGATAAGGCTTTTACACCGGGGAAAGTTTTGGAAATGTTTTTTACCTGTAAGCAAGCATCCATAAACAACATTCCTTTCACGTTTGTTAAAAAGCACCGGACAGAACTGCCCGGTGCTTTAGGTTTTTACTTATAAGCAGTCGATAAAACTATTGCGTTTTACTCTACAGTGATCAGCCGGCTAACTCGTCAGCTGCGTTCTCAGCGGTGATGATGTACGGATCGATCATGATAACCTGATCATCAACTTCGCCGGTGGTGAAGTACTTAGCCATCTGCTCTACGATGCCTCTGCCGATACCGATCGGATCCTGAGCGATCTCAGAAACCCAGGTCTTGCCGTTTTCAGCGTCGAGCATTGCCTCTAATGCTTCCGGATTTCCATCGAAACCAACTACGAGACAGTTGGAACCAGCTGCCTTGATGGCTGCCATAGCACCGGTTGCTGCCGGATCGCCTGCGCAGAAGACTGCTGCACAATCAGGATTTGCAACGAGGATGGTCTCCATGATCTCCTGTGCACGGTTTGCATCACCTTCATAGTTGTATCCGGAAAGGACGGTACGTCCGGATCCTTCGAGTGCCTGCAGAGCACCGTTCTCACGATCGAGTGTGGATACAGACTCCGGATTACCGATGATTGCTACGGTATCGCCTTCTTTGGAAAGACGGATCAGCTCTTCGCCGCCGAGAACACCACCCTGGAAGTTGTCGGTACCAACGAAAGAGATAACGTTTGTAAGATCATCTGCCTTAGAGTCGAAGTTGAACATTGCCACTCCGTTTGCAGCTGCCTCATTAATGCCAGGAACACATCCTGCTGCGTCGTTGCAGGCAAGGGCGATAGCATTTACCTTGTTAGCTGTGAAGTTCTGGATCGCATTGATCGCTTTATCAGCTTCGAGGTTACAGTCAGTGATATTGAACTGATCTTCTGTTAAGCCGATCTCTGTACAGCCAAGACGGATTCCTTCGTCAACCTTCTGGTAGAAAACGTGCTCGTAAGATCCTACGATGAAGCCCCAGTTCATACCGGAAAAATCGCCTTCGATCTCAAGAGGTTTGCTGTTTCCTGCAAAAGCGACTGCAGAGAGAGAAACAACGGTCAATGCGCTGACGATAGCAGATGTTGCAAGTTTTCTAAGTTTCATAATGAACCCTCCTTAAAAAATGTTTTTTATTACTAAAGCAATGTTCCCTCATTGCTTCAATATCGTAATTGAGAAGTCTAGTGTGTTTTTACGCGTACCAGCGGGATCCTGCTTTCATATTCCTCGTAGGAGATCAGATCCGGTCGGTCGTCAGTGATCAGACGGCAGATCTTGTCGGACAGATCAAATACCTTGAGAAAATACCGCTTATCGAATTTGGTATGATCCGCCATGATAAAACACTGCGAACAGGAACGGAAGATCGCATTTTTCATGGCAACTTCGGAAAGCTCCGAAGCGGAAAAGCCAAAATAGGGATCGACACCGTTGATGCCGATAAAAGCTTTGTCGACGGAATAGCTGGCGATCTGCTGTTCAGCGTAAGCCCCGCATAAGGTATTCATTTTCTTGTTCAGCGAACCGCCGATCAGATAGATCGGAAAATGTTCTTTGTCGCTGAAGAGCATTGCAACCGACAGGGATGTCGTGACGATCGTGAGATCTTTGAGAGAACTGGCAGCGATCGCAATGGCAAGTTCGTTTGTGGTGGTGGAGCCGTCCAGGAGGATGACATCACCGTCACAGATATATTCCATCGCCTTTCTGGCGATGATTTTCTTTTCAAAAGGACACTTTACTTTCAGATCCTGAAAATAAAACTGTGCGGAATTGGAATACTTGATCATTGCTCCGCCGTGTGTGCGTATGATACGGTTCCCCTTCTGCAGTTCCTCCAGATCCTTGCGGATGGTAACCTCCGAAACGGAGAAGAGACTGCTCAGCTCCTGAACGCTGGCGGAATCATTCTTTAATATATACTGCTCGATCTTATCCTGGCGTTCTTCGGAATACATCTTAACCTCCGCTGTACATTTCGCTGGAAAGTCTTTCGAATTATTTCGAAATGAGAACGCCTGTACTCTTTGCTTTCAAGCGTTTTTTCCAATCCTGATGCATTCAATGTACTACCAGTTTTGTGTATTGTCAATAGCTAAAAGTGCATAAAAAGAAAAAATAATATATAAAATATATAAATGATAAAAAATGATGGAAAAATACGCCGTCAATACGCACAAAAAACGAAATGAAATACAAAAATCGTATTGCGTATGGCTTAAACTTTCAAATAATTTCGTATTGACTTTGAAAGAGCACGATGATATATTCGAATCAGAAGCTGGATAACAAAACGATATTGGTGAAAATGATGGATCATTATTTAGGAAATACAGATACGATGGTATCTGAGTTTATCAGGAGCCTGTCGGAGCTTTATCCGGGAAAATACGAAATGATGGACGGGGCGTCCAGCGGCGGTGTACTTCTGAAAAAGGGGATGGATACAGACCGTGTGAATCTGATCGTCAGCAACGGAGGCGGTTGTCATCCGCTTTCGACTGGTTACGTTTCGAAAGGAATGGCAGATGCCTCAGTGAACGGAAACATCCGATCTGCACCAAGCGCCTACGATATTTACGAGACGGCAAGGCATATCGGAAGCCAAAAAGGCTATCTTCTGCTCTACAATAATTTTATGGGAGATTATCTGAATAACGACCTGGCGGCAGAACTTCTGGAACTGGAGCAGATAGAGAGCAGGCTGTGTCCATGCACGGACGACTGCCTGTCTGTACCAAAAGACGCACCACGATCAGAACGTACTGGTCTGATCGGACTTCTGTACCTGATCAAGATCGGTGCCGCCTGCGCAGAAAAGGGACTGTCGCTGGATGAAACATACAGGATCGTGGCACATGCCAATGAAAGGATCAGTTCTGTCACCGTGACACTGGATTTCTCGAAAGAAGAATATTATCTGGGAAGCGGCTTTTCGGGAGAACCCCCGGCAATCACCTGCACGGAGCAGTTTGACAGAAAGAGTATAGCGGCTTCCGTCTATGATCTGCTGGTTCAGGATCTGCAGCCGCAGCCGGAGGAAGAGCTGGTTCTGCTTGTGAGCAGACTGGATCAGACAAGATGTGAGGAAGGCATTCTGTTTGCCTCGGAGCTCTGCCGATATGCGGCGGACAGACATCCGATCACTCAGGCAGATGCCGGCTATCTCACCTATCTTCTGGACAGTCATGGATTTTTTGTCAGTGTGATGTGTATTGATAAGATAACAGCGCCGTACTGGGACGGAAAAAGGATAGTGCTGTAATAATGGAAATGGGGTGACGAAACGATGAAATGTCTGGTAGATCCGGAATATGCGACAAGGGACAGCGCGCAGGGACTGGCGATCGTTTATCCTGAGATGGTGCAGACGATAGCAGATTCTTACAGCGGAAGAGCGCTTCTGAGACGGCCGATCGAATCGGACCGCGTGAATATCATAGCAAGCGCGGGCGGTTTTGGCGCGCCGTTTGCAACGGGATTTGTCACGGCGGATCATTTCTGTGATGTCGGGATCAACGGAGGTCCTTTTGCAGCGCCGAGTGCCTATGATATTTACGAGGCTGCGAAATATATCGACAGCAAAGAGGGATATCTTCTGATCTATAATAATTTTATGGGTGATCAGCTGAACAATGATCTTGCGCTGGAGCTTCTGGAGCTCGAGGGCTACCGGGGAAAGCTGTTTCAGGTGAGGGATGACTGCCTTTCCGTGGATCCGGATGCACAGAGAGAGGAGCGTACCGGGCTGATCGGAGGCGTACTGCTCACGACAAAGATCGCTTCAGAGGCTGCCGTGGAAGGGAAAAGTCTCGATGAGATCTATGAGCTTCTGACCAGGGCAAATCGAAGGATCAGCAGCTTAAATGTGACCTATGATTTTGAAAAGAAACAGACCATGCTGGGAGAAGGGATCTCCGGTGAAAATCCGAGGATCATCCACGAGAACTGTCTTTCCCTGGAGGAATCTGCAAAGTATGTGTACGATTATCTTTACCAGGATCTGCAGCCGCTTCCTGGAGAAAAACTGTATCTGGTGGTGAGCAGAACCTTCCGGACAGGCTATGAGGATCTGTTTTCCTTTGTAAAATATTTCCATAACTATGCAGAGACCAGAAAGCCGCTGCAGCGGGTCAGTGCAGGACACTATATCCGGATGGATATTTCCTATGGATTTTCAGTTACGATGTTCTGTGCAGATGAGGAACTGGAAAAATATCTTGCGAAGAGAACTTATGCGGAGTCATTTGTGCTCTAGGGGGAGAAACTATGGAAAAAATGACAACTGCCAAACTGCAGAACGCACTTGTCTCTGTCTGCGATGCGATCATTCAGGCGGAGCCGATGCTGACAGAGCTGGATACAGTGATCGGAGACGGTGATCACGGCATCGGAATGCGCATAGGTTTCAGTGCATTGAAAAAGATGCTTCTGGAAAAAAACTTTGAATTTCCGTATGATCTGCTGCATGAATCCGGCATGACACTGATCCGTGTGATGGGCGGAACCTCCGGAGTTATTTTCGGAACACTGTTTATCGGCGGATTAAATGAAATAAACGGAAAAAGGGAGTTGACACTGGAAGACTTTTCAGCCTATATTGATTGTGGTACAAAAGCAATTGAAAAAAGGGGTAGAGTGAAGCGGGGAGACAAGACCATGTATGATGCACTGGTCGAAGCCGATGAGGCACTGCTTGCTTCCGCAGCCGCAAAAGAGGAATTTACCGCAGCTCTTAAGGCGGCATCCGACGCTGCGAAGGCAGGGGCGGAAAAGACGAAAAATATGATATCTCGCATGGGAAGATCCAAGAACTTCCGCGAGAAGACGATCGGACATCCGGACAGCGGTGCGGTGTCAGTAACGATCATGTTTGAAGCATTTGCTGAGAGTTTTACTGTTGATGCATAAGGGGATGCACCGGGCAGAAAACATATAATAAGAATCTATTTTATTTCTAAGGAAGGAAGGTATTTTATTATGTCACTTGTACCAGTAAAAGACATCCTGAAAATGGCTAGCGATGCCAACACCTCTGTAATCGCATTTAACTGTATCGATTACAATATGATCTACTCGGTTATCCACGCTGCTGAGAAGGTAAATAAGCCGGTGCTGGTTATGCTCTATCCGGAGCATGCAGAGCTCAACAACACCTGCAATCCGGAGACCTTCGCTGCTGCAGTAAAGAGTGTAGCTGAAGAGGTATCTGTTCCGGTTGGTCTGCATCTGGATCACTGCCAGGACGTATCCTATATCATCCGTGCGATCAAGGCAGGATTCTCCTGTGTAATGTACGACGGCTCCATGCTTCCGCTGGAGGAGAACATCGAGAATACAAAGCTTGTTGTTAAGATCGCTCATGCTTTCGGCGTAGCTGTAGAGGGCGAGCTTGGACATGTTGGTGTTGCAGCTAACAAGTCTGATCAGGCGAACCTGGATCTGTATACAAAACCGGAAGTTGCTAAGAAATACATCGAGGAGAGCGGCGCTGATGCACTTGCAGTAGCGATCGGAAGCGCTCACGGCGTATACAAAGAGACTCCGAAGCTGGATATTCAGCGTCTGAGCGAGATCAACGCAGCGATCGATACTCCGCTGGTACTTCACGGTGGAAGCGGTATCCCGAATGATCAGCTGGATATGGCATTCGTAAACGGAATCAACAAATTTAACGTAGGAACAGAGTTCTTCCATCTGTATCATGAGACCATGAGAAAGTATACTGAGGAGCATCCGGACGGTGCAGCACTCTTCGATTATCCGAAGTATGCTCAGGGCATTCTGATGGATTACCTGGTAAAGAAGCTGGAGCTTTCCAAATTCTAATGTATACCATGAGAGCTGCTGCACAAAAGTGCAGCAGCTTTTTTAGCGAGCAGCGATGAGAATGCTGTGCCTGCACAAGCATTCGAGGAGCAACGCGACAACTCAACAGGAGGGGTAGTAATGAAACAGAAAGTGGTTGTATTCGGAAGCTATGTTGTGGATCTTATGGGACGTACTCCCCACCTTCCGGTTCCGGGAGAAACCGTGAAGGGTTCCTTCTTTAAAATGGGAGCAGGCGGAAAAGGATTTAATCAGGCAGTGGCAGCGCATAAAACAGGTGCCGAGATCACCGTTATCACAAAGATGGGAAGAGATTCCTTTGCGGATGTGGCACTGAATGTGATGGATGAACTGAAGATGCCGAAGGATGGTATCTTTTTTGCGGAGGATACAGAGACCGGAATCGCATTGATTCTGGTGGATGAAAACAGCAGTGAGAATGAGATCGTGATCGTGCCGGGTGCATGTGCGACTTTTTCAGAGGAAGACACGGAGCGTGCAGCAGAGCTGATCAATGGTGCAGCCTATGTACTTTTGCAGCTGGAGGTAAACCAGGATGCGAACGAGAGAGTCATGAAGGCTGCAAATCAGTGCGGTGCGAAGGTGATCGTAAATACAGCACCGTACTCTGAAGTCACCGATGAATTCCTGGCTGGAGCATATATGGTCACTCCGAATGAGGTGGAAGCCTTTGAGATGACCGGAGTCGAAGTAAAGGACTTTGACGGAGCCTGCAGAGCGGCAGAGGTCTTCCATCAGAAGGGTGTGAAAGTGGTCCTGATCACCATGGGATCACAGGGAGTATTTATTTCAGATGGTGAGGAGAGAAAGCTGGTGCCGGCATTTAAGGTGAATGCCCTGGATACCACCGGAGCCGGAGATGCTTTTAACGGAGGCTTCCTTACAGCTCTATCGGAGGGCAGAAATGTATGGGATGCGGCAGTATTTGCAAATGCGACCGCTGCATTGTCTGTTCAGAAGCTCGGCACCACACCATCCATGCCGACCCGTGAGGAGGTCGAAGAATTTCTGCATAGCCGAGGCATCAAAGAATGATGTACTCGTGAATGGAGGTGGACGCTATGCGTATGGTAGATCTGATCATTAAAAAACGCAGTGGTCTCGCCCTGAACGATGAGGAGATCCGCTGGATGATCCGCGGATTCACAGACGGTTCGATTCCGGATTATCAGATGTCAGCCATGCTGATGGCCATCTATTTTCAGGGAATGACGGAGCAGGAGACATCCGTGATGACGGATGCGGTAGAGCATTCCGGTGATACGGTGGATCTTTCGCCGATCAAAGGAGTAAAGGTGGATAAACATTCTACCGGCGGTGTCGGTGACAAGACCACACTGGTGATCGTGCCGATCGTGGCTGCCTGCGGACTGAAGGTGGCAAAAATGTCCGGAAGAGGACTGGGACATACCGGAGGTACCGTAGATAAGCTCGAGAGTATCCCGGGATTTCAGACCGATATGGATGAGGAAGAGTTTTTTGAGACAGTCAATCGCACCGGACTCTGTGTGATCGGGCAGTCGAAAAATCTGACTCCTGCCGATAAGCTGATGTATGCACTCCGTGATGTGACGGGTACGATCGACAGCATCCCGCTGATCGCTGTATCCATCATGGGCAAAAAGCTGGCAGCAGGGAACGATGTGATCCTGCTGGATGTCACCTGCGGAAGCGGTGCATTCATGAAGAAACTGGAGGATGCTGTCGCTCTGGCGAAGGAGATGACCTCCATCGGAGAGCGCGCCGGAAAGCGGACAGCTGCACTGATCACAGATATGGATCAGCCGCTTGGATACGCGATCGGAAACAACCTTGAAGTGATCGAAGCTGTGGAGGTGCTGAAGGGCGGCGGTCCGGCGGACCTGAAAGAAGTCTGCCTGGCACTTGCCTCAGATATGATGTATCTTGCCGGCATTGGAAGCTTGGAGGAGTGCAGAGTGCGTGCACAGGAAGTGATCACAGACGGTTCCGCTTTCGAAAAGCTGTTGGAAATGACCAGAGCACAGGGCGGAGATGCGGAATATCTGAAGGATACTTCCAAATTTGCAAAGGCACCTTTCGTGATGGAGGTGACTGCAGACAGAAGCGGTTTCCTTATGCATATGAATGCACAGGAATGCGGCACCGCTTCCTCCATGCTCGGTGCCGGGCGGGAGAAGAAGGAGAGCAGTCTGGATCTGACTGCAGGTATCGTGCTCTCAAAAAAGACAGGAGATACCGTGCAGAAGGGAGAGGTTCTCGCAAGACTGTATTCCTCAAAGGAGGAGCTTCTGGAGCCTGCGGCAAAGCGCTTCCTCGGAGCAATCGAGATCGGCGCAGAGCAGCCGAAGGCACGAAAAGAAGTACTTGCCAGAGTCGAGGCAGGTAAGGTAGACTATTATATCGACTGATCAGGTATGAAATATAAAAGTAATTATAAAAAGAGAAAGAGAGGATGAATGTGTTATGGATCCGAGAGAAATGCTTCATTATGTAGACCACACACAGCTGAAGGCTTATGCAGTATGGGAGGATATCAAAAAACTCTGTGACGAGGCTGTGGAATTTCAGACTGCTTCTGTCTGCATTCCGCCGACTTACATCAAGCGCGTACACGACACCTATGGTGAGAAGATCAACATCTGTACGGTAGTAGGCTTCCCGCTGGGTTACAGTGTGACTGCTGCGAAGATCGCAGAGGTAAAGCAGGCACTGGCTGACGGTGCAAATGAGATCGATATGGTCGTCAACATTGCTGATGTAAAGAATGGTGACTTTGATGCGGTAGAGAAAGAGATCGCTGCTCTGAAAAAGGAGACCGGCGACAAGATCCTGAAAGTCATCATCGAGACCTGCTATCTGACAGAGGAGGAGAAAATCGCTCTTTGCAAGGCAGTGACAAATGCAAAGGCTGATTTCATCAAGACTTCCACCGGCTTCGGAACCGGCGGAGCAACCATGGAGGACATTCTGCTGTTCAAACAGCATATCGGACCGGACGTAAAGATGAAGGCAGCAGGCGGAGTCCGCAGCGTGGAAGATCTTGAGGCATTCATCAATGCAGGCTGTGCACGCGTCGGAACCAGCTCTGCGGTAAAACTTATTCAGGAAAAATTAAAAGAAGCGTAGGTAAGACTTGCATTTTTCACAAGAATATGCTATTGTTTAGAAAAATTTAAGAATAGTATAATTATTAAAGAAAAAGGAATAAATATGAAGTTCTATGCATTGGAAAATGCAGAGCTCTATCCGATGGATCTGACTGCGGAATACTCCGCGGCCAGGTCCATCGGTTCCATTTCTATTGGAGAGAGTCATCTGTTTTATAAAAAATTTCGAAAGGTATACTGTGTCGCATACAGTGAGATCCGCCGCTGCTTCCGCCGGGTCGTGCTTGTGCCGATGAAACTCTGCTGCGGCGGAGGGGACATGCATATGGAAAATCTGGTCGTGGAGACAGAGGCAGGTGAGATTGCCCAGCTTCCTCTTCCTGGAGAGCGTGCGGCAAGAACTGCAATTGACGAGTTGAAAAAGAAAATGCCGCATGCCGAGTTTCAGGCACCGAAGACAGAGACAGAGTAATTCGCCAATCGAAGTTTTTTACAGAAAGGATGAACATATGAATACAGCAACGGCATTAGAGCAGCTGTTGAGATCCTACCGGGTCTACTACAATGTCAACAGCGATCAGGCAGAACCGCCGTTTTCCGCACAGGCTGATTTCAGTCTGCATGATGAACAGTATTTCCTCGTAAAGAGTGCCCGCATCAGCGAGGCAGACAGCAAAGAGCATGTATACTTTGCAGAGGCAGAGCATCTGGATGAAGAAACATTCAAGAAGCTGGACACTGCTGCATGGAGTAAGGGAATCGCAAGAGTCAAACCGCACGGAAGTCACAAAAATACAGATATCACTCTGGTGATCGTGGCGGATGTGATCGATGAAGCGGTCAAAAAGCTTATTCCGAAAATGAAGCGCTACAAGAGCTATCGCTTCGGACTCCATGGATGGAGTCACTATCGACTGGCTGCAATCGAGTTATCTACAGGGAAGGCGGTCTGTAATCGCCAGGGACGCGACCTGCAAAAACTTGTTTGTAACATAAAATGAATTTCTAACAAGGAAGGAGAAACACAATGACAGCATTACTCATTATTCTTGCTGCAATTGTTTTGCTGGTAATCGGCTATGTCGGATATGGCTCTTGGCTTGCAAAACAGTGGGGTATTGATCCTACAAGAAAAACCCCGGCAGTAGAGATGGAAGATGGCGTAGACTACGTTGCTGCTCCGGCACCGGTACTGATGGGACATCACTTTTCCTCTATCGCAGGTGCTGGCCCGATCAACGGACCGATCCAGGCATCTGTATTCGGATGGGTTCCGGTATTTTTATGGTGCATCATCGGAGGTATTTTCTTCGGTGGACTTCAGGACTTCGGTTCTCTGTTCGCATCTATCCGTAACGAAGGTAAGTCCGTAGGTGAGATCATCAAATCCTCTATGGGCCGCAGAGCTCAGAAGCTCTTTACGATTTTCGCACTGCTTGTGCTGATCCTCGTAATCGCATCTTTCGTAAACGTCGTAGCAGGTACTTTCTTCACCGCTGCTGACGCAGAGGTAACTTTAGGAATCGTTAAGAATCCTACCGGTAATCAGACCACCGCTATGGTATCCGTTCTCTTCATCGTAATGGCGATCATCTACGGTATTCTGACTAACCGTTTTGGTCTTAAGACTCTCCCGGCTACCATCATCGGTATCTGCGGTATCATCGTAAGCGTTATCATCGGACTGAACTTCGGTATCGCTATCGGACGTTTAGGCTGGATCGTGCTGATCGGTGTTTATATCACCATCGCATCCCTGCTTCCGGTATGGATCATGCTTCAGCCGCGTGACTATCTGTCCAGCTTCCTGCTTTACGGCATGATGATCCTGGCAGTACTGGGTATCGTTTCTTCCGCTTTCCGCGGAAACGTTCAGTTCACCATCCCGGCATTCACCGGATGGAACACTGCAAGAGGCCCGCTGTTCCCGACTCTGTTCATCACTGTAGCATGTGGTGCATGCTCTGGTTTCCACAGCCTGATCTCTACAGGTACTTCTTCTAAGCAGCTTGCTACTGAGAAGGATGCAAAGGTCATCGGTTACGGTTCCATGCTGATCGAGTCTGCACTGGGTATCGTTTCCCTGATCGCAGTAGGTATGGTATTTGAGAAATACACCGCTGGTGAGTTTGGTTCTCCGTCTGCAGCATTTGCAGGTGGTATCGCTCTGATGTTCGGCGGCGAGGAGTCCGGTATTTACAATACCATCTACGCACTGCTGACACTGGCAGTATCCGTATTTGCACTGACCTCTCTGGATACAGGTACACGTCTGAGCCGTTTCATGTTCTCAGAGCTGTTCCTGCGTGAGGATGAGGCAACTTACAAGGATGCAACCGGAGCTCGCAAGTTCCTTGCACATCCGCTGGTTGGTACCAGCTTCATGGTAATCGTTGGATGTATCCTCGGTGGTCTGAGCCTGAGCCAGATCTGGGGACTCTTCGGTGCAGCAAACCAGCTCCTCGCAGGTATCGCACTGCTTGCAGTAGCAGCTTGGCTTGGTCAGGTCGGCAAGAACAACAAGATGTTCTACATCCCGATGACCTTCATGCTGGTTGCAACACTGTGCAGCCTGATCATCACCATCAAGAACAAGATCGTGATGGTAGGCGGCGGCGCTGCAGCATGGGGCGACTGGTTCCAGCTGATCTTTGCAGCAGCTATGGCAGTTCTTGCTGTAGTACTGGTTGTTGAGGGCATTCAGACCTTCAAGAAGCAGGCAAAGAGAGCCTAATGAATAACTGAATATTTGTACTTGGCGATGCATTGCCCGGAAAAGAAGTGAAAGCTTCCTTTCCGGGCATTTTTGCTGCCAGGTATGCAAAGAGAATGTCCGGTGGACATTCTTTTGCTTGTCGTAATCGGAAGAAAAACGTATAATCATATTATATCTGCACAGACAATGTGCATACGTTACGGAGGACATTATTCATGAAAAAGGTAATTGTGGCAGGACACACCTGCGTAGATATCACACCTGCGATCACGCAGTCTAAGGTAGAGAGAGTGGAAGAATTTCTGACCCCTGGTCAGCTGGTAAATGTCGGAAATGCCAAAATTGCGACCGGAGGAGCAGTGCCGAATACAGGACTGGCAATGAAAGTGCTTGGAGCGGATGCCTATCTGATGGGCAAGATCGGAAAAGACGCATTTGGAACGATCGTCTATGATATTTTTGCAAAGTACGGTGCACAGCAGGGACTGCTGATCGATGAGCAGGTAGATACTTCCTATACGATCGTGCTTGCGATTCCGGGACTGGACCGCATGTTCCTTCATTATCCGGGTGCAAATGAGACGTTCTGTGCAGAGGATGTCCCGGAGGAGGGACTGAAGGAGGCAGCGCTGTTCCATTTCGGATATCCGCCTCTGTTAAAGAGAATGTATTTGAATGACGGTGAGGAGCTGATCCGTCTTCTTACCAGAGTCATGGAAGCAGGTGCAGCAGTCTCACTGGATCTCGCGGCAGTGGATGAGACTTCGGAAGCAGGAAAGGCAGACTGGAGAAAGATCCTTGAGAGAACACTCCCGCTGACCGACTTTTTTGTTCCGAGTGTGGAAGAACTCTGCTATATGCTGGATCCGGAACGTCTTGCCGAATGGAAGGAAAGAGCGGGAAATGCGGACATCACTTCTGTACTGGATGTAGAGAAGGATATTCGTCCGCTGGCAGATGAATGCATGAGACTCGGAGTCAAGGTGCTGCTGATCAAATGCGGTGCACCGGGAATGTACTATCGCACGGCAGAAAAGGAGGTTCTGGACACGATCAGCGAGAGGCTGGAGCTGGATACAGCAGCATGGGGCAGTAAAGAAGGCTTTGAGAAGAGCTTTGTTCCGGACCGCCTGCGCTCAGCGACCGGAGCGGGAGATACCAGCATTGCCGCATTTCTCACATCGATGCTCAATGGAGAGACTCCGGAGACCTGTGTGCAGCTGGCAGCCGGTACCGGAGCCTGCTGTGTGACAGAGTATGATTCACTCTCCGGTCTGAAGCCGCTGGAGGAACTGAAAGAAAGGATCCGACTTGGCTGGAAGAAAGTCGGTGAATAAGAAGAACGTGAAAAAGGACTGTACTTTCGGTACAGTCCTTTTTCGAGGAAAGAGAAAAAATATTTTGAGGGAGTGCCTCACAGCCTTCGCTGTGAAGCCGAGTTATGAAATATATTAGCTCTTTGCTAATATGTCTGAAAGTATACAGGGAGTTTGTGTTCATTCTGTGTTTTTCAAATTAAGAAAAAGTGAAAAAGAAATGAAATCCATAGAAAGAAAACGGGTAGGAACTATGAAATGCTGAAAAGATCCATGGAGAAAATGGCGCAAATCTTCAAAAATATGATATGATTTCTGCAGCGGGAAGGCTGTCTCCACGAAACAGGACGGAGCAGCTTCTTAATATTATGTAACGGAAGGAAGGAATTATGACCAGCTTAAGTACGCTCTGCTACATTGAAAAGGATGACAGCTATCTGATGCTGCATCGCACTGTGAAAAAGAATGATGTGAATAAGGATAAATGGATCGGTGTCGGCGGACATTTTGAACAGGATGAGAGTCCTGAGGAATGCCTGCTGCGCGAGGTATGGGAGGAGACCGGATATACACTGACCTCCTACCGTTTCCGCGGAATCGTGACCTTTGTATCCGGAGGTGGTGTGACCGAATATATGCATCTCTACACGGCTGACGGATTTGAGGGAGAGCCGATCCCCTGCAATGAGGGAGAACTGGAATGGGTAAAAAAATCCGAGATCGAACACCTGAATCTCTGGGAGGGAGATAAGATCTTTCTTCAGCTGATGGCACAGGAGTATCCGTTTTTCTCCCTGAAACTGGTCTATGACGGAGGAGACCGCCTGCTGACAGCGATACTCGACGGAGAGGAGATCTATCATCCGGATCTGAAATATCTCGTGATCGGTGCGGGCGGCACCGGAGGGGCGCTCGGTGCCTATCTTGCCAGAGCCGGAAAAGATGTGACACTGATCGCGCGAGGAAAGCATCTTGAAGCGATGCAGGATCAGGGGCTCCGTGTGATCAAACCGGGGGAAGAGTTTACCATTGCTCCGATCGCTGTCTCAGATATGGAGCACTATGAGGATACACCGGATGTGATCTTTGTATGTGTCAAAGGATATTCTGTGGAATCAGTACTTCCATTTATCCGCCGGGTGGCCGGAAAGCATACGATCGTGATCCCGATTCTGAATATTTACGGAACCGGAGGCGAGATGCAGAAGGAACTGCCGGAGCTTCTGGTAACGGATGGCTGCATGTATGTAGCATCTGAGATCAGAGAGCCGGGATGCATCTGGATGAAAGGGGATATTCTGCGCGTGGTATTCGGCGTGCGGGAGGCATCAGACTGGAATCTGACACTGGAGCGGATCGAAAAGGATCTGCAGGAGAGTCAGGTACTCGGTATTCTCTCGAAGGATATCCGAAAGGATGCACTGCTGAAGTTTTCCTATGTATCACCGCAGGGAGCCTGCGGACTCTACTATGATGTGCCGGCAGGAGAGATCCAGAAGCCGGGAGAGATCAGAGACTGCTTCGTCCGTCTGGTGAAGGAGATCGATCTTCTGGCAAAGGCTATGGGGATCACGTTTGATGAAGACATTGCAGAGCGCAATCTGAAGATCCTGGATGACCTTCATCCGGAAATGACGACATCACTGCAGAGAGATGTTGCAGCAGGAAGAGATTCTGAGATAGATGGTCTGATCCATTCCGTGGTCCGTCTGGGAAAGAGCTATGGGGTCGCACTTCCGGAATATGAGAAGATCTCAGAATATCTGAAAAAACAGCAGTAATGAGCCTGCATTGAAAAGGATTTCAACAGACAGTGTAATTGCGGCGGAGGTTATTTAGAAAAATTGTGTGTTATGACTATAAAAACGGTTAGTAATAACTAATTTATGTAGTATAAAATAATACTTTATCTTGAAATGATAAAAATATATTGGTAATATAGCATTAGAGTGCCGGGGCTTGATCTGAAATTCCCGGAAGGTTACCAGTTCATCATTGTTTCAAGAAGGAGATTGATATGAAAAAGAATTTATCTCGTCGTGATTTCCTGAAGGGCTCTGCAGCAGGCGTGCTCGGTGTTGCTGCAGCAGGTATTTTCAACAGCCCGATTGCCTTCGCAGAGGAGGGCGGAACTTATACACCTGGTACCTATAAGGCAACTGCTACCGGTATCGGTACGGTTACAGTTGAGATGACCTTTGATGCTGAGAGTATCACAGATGTCGTTGTGGATGTTTCTGAGGAAACTCCGGAGATCGGCGGATTACACGGTGATGCGTTAAGACAGGCGATCCTGGATGCACAGAGTGCAGATATCGATGCAGTTTCCGGAGCGACCACGACCTCCACAGCTGTGAAAAAGGCAGCAGAAGCCTGCATCGCTCAGGCAAAGGGTGAGGCAGTAGAGATCGCAGCAGGCGATGAGGCAGCAGCAATCGATGAGTCTCTGATTCCGGAAGAACTGACGGCAGCGGAAGTTGCAGGTTCTCTTGCGGAACTCGGCGAGATCACACCGGACGAAGTAAAAGAGTATGATGTTGTAGTTGTCGGAGCAGGTGCAGGCGGTGTGCCGGCAGCAGGCTTCGCAGCAGAGGCAGGTGCAAGTGTTGCATTACTGCAGAGAGAGGCAAGTGTTGTTTCTCAGGGTAACTGTGCATCTGCGATCATCAAATCCAAATCTACAGAGGCAGGTATTCAGAAGTGGGTACATCACACCAACAGTCTGGATAACTGGAGAGCAGATGAGCGTCTGCTTCGCGCCTATGCAATGAATTCTGAGGAAGCGCTGCTCTGGTACTGGAACCGTGCAGGACTGACCACAGAGACAGAGTATGGCGACGGAACCAAGATCGATGACAATGCAAACTGTGCAGAGCTGCTCAATGACGGAAACGGCCTGTTTGCATATCTGAGCACCAGCCAGGATCTGACCGGCGTATGGTCTGATCGTCAGGATACTTACGATTACGGCGATGACCACTGCTATTTCATGGCACCGTGGATCGGTCCGAAACCGCAGAATGTCGGAAATGTACTGCAGAAGGTACTCGATAATGTGGCTGCAGCTAATCCGAATCTGGAAGTCTTCTATAATACACCGGGTGTGAAGCTCGTGAAGGACGGCGACAAGGTGACCGGTGTGATCGGTAAGGATGCAGACGGAAAATATATCCAGTTCAATGCGAAGAAGGGTGTTATCCTTGCGACCGGTGACTATATGAACAACGAGGCAATGGTTGCACGCTGGTGCCCGGATACCGCTGATTTTGATAAGAAGCAGTACCATAAGACCGGTGATGGTCATGTAATGGCACTTGCAGCCGGTGCGAAGATGGAGCCGCTGGGACACACGAAGATGATGCACGATTTCGATTCCGGTCAGATGTATGAGGAGCCGTTCCTGTATGTAAATATGAACGGAGAGCGTTTCACCAATGAGTATACCGGATTTGTATACATGGGCAACGTTATCAAATATCAGCCGTCTTACAATGGTGCTAATGTGGATGCCAACCATCCGGAAGGTTCCAAGGGCTGGTACTGCCAGATCTATGACAGTGATTATGAGAACTGGCCGGCAGAAGAGTTCGTCAGCCGTATGACCTCTGCAGAGAATATGCAGAAGTATATCCCGGGTGCAGTTGAGAATCCGACCGGTGTCTTCACACATCTGATCGACGCACACTGTGCAGATACTCTGGAAGAGCTTGCAGAGCAGCTGGATGTACCGTTTGAGACACTCAAGGCAACCGTTGACCGTTACAATGAGCTGTGCGAGAGCGGAGCAGATGCAGATTTCGGTAAGCCTGCAAAATTCATGCATCCGATCAAGACCGCACCGTTCTGGGGTATTCGTAAGCACATCCGTGTAAGCTCCATCGATTCCGGTATCATGACCAATGAGAATGGCCAGGCCCTCAACGCAGCAGGTGAGGCGATCGATGGTCTGTACTGTGTCGGAAATCTGGGCGGTCCGTTCTACGGCGGAGCAGATTATCCGTTCCATCAGACAGGTCTTTCTCTCGGAAGATGCTACACCTTTGGAATGCTGGCAGCAAAGCATGCAGTAGCGAAAGAGTGACAGGCGGTCAGCTTGACAAAATGAAATAGAAATCTTATAGTAAAATTCAGCCGGACTGGTTTCGGCTGAATTTTTTATTGAGGTAAAATATGAATGGAAAATTTTGAACTGACTGTATCAGAACTTGCGCGTCTTGAGCCGGACAGCTATGTGCTGGCTGATATCCGCGGAGAGACAGCATTCAGCTACGGCCATATTCCCGGAGCGGCACCGATGCCGGAGTGGGAGCTTTTTGCAGAGCATCCCGAATGGAAGGGGAAAAAACTAGTCGTTTACTGTCAGAAGGGAGAGCAGAGTCTCGGCGCAGTGCAGAGACTGCAGGAGCGCGGAATCGAAGCGCAGAGTCTGAAAGGCGGCTATCTCGGATGGCTGATCTCCTCCGCCGGAGAGAGACAGATGAACGAAGACTATTATAAAGATGTAGAGCAGAGTCTGCGCAAGAAATTCCGCAAGGATATCTGGTGCAATTTCACCAAGGCTGTGCGCGAATATGAGCTGGTGAATGAAGGAGACCGAATCGCTGTCTGCATCAGCGGAGGAAAGGATTCCATGCTGATGGCAAAGCTTTTCCAGGAGCTGAAGCGCCATAATAAGGTCTCCTTTGATCTTGTCTTTCTGGTGATGAATCCTGGCTACAGTGAGGGAAATATGGAGATCATCCGCCAGAATGCGAAGAACCTTCATATTCCGATCACCGTATTCGAATCCGATATTTTTGAATCGGTATTTCAGGTGGAAAAATCTCCGTGCTATCTCTGTGCCAGAATGCGCAGAGGCTATCTGTACAGCAAGGCGAAGGAGCTTGGCTGCAATAAGATCGCGCTCGGCCATCATTACGATGATGTGATCGAGACCATTCTGATGGGCATGCTGTACGGAGGTCAGGTACAGACGATGATGCCGAAGCTGCACAGCACAAATTTTGAGGGAATGGAGCTGATCCGCCCGCTGTATCTGGTGCGAGAGGACCGTATCAAGGCATGGAGAGACTATAACGGTCTTGGATTTATTCAGTGTGCCTGCAAATTCACGGATACCTGCTCCACCTGCAACCCGGACGGCGCGAACGCCTCCAAGCGCATGGATGTCAAGCAGCTGATCCGTGAGATGAAAAAGACAAATCCGTTTGTCGAGAGCAACATTTTCCGAAGTGTGGAGAATGTAAATCTGAGCACAGTCGTTGCCTACAAGAAAGACGGTGTAAAGCATCATTTCCTTGAGACCTATGACCGTGCAGCGGAGACTGAATTTGCAGAGACACAGAAAGCAGGAGCAGATGAACAGTAAATTATATGAAGTACTGAGTGATATCTTTGATGAGCGTCTGCTTCGTGCGACACTCAGTGGAAAAAGAAATGCTCAGGTAGAGATCGATAAACTGAAAATCCGTCCGGTAAAGATCAAAGGAGAGCTGCTCTTTCAGAGAACATACTCTGACGGAAAGCGCGAATTTCATAAAAATTATGAGAGGGAAGAGCTGCTCAGAGAACTGTGTGAGCAGAGCTTTGGAGAGTACAAGCAGCTCAACGCTGAGACTACAGAGGCAAATGTTCAGGTCCTGGTCAATCGCAAAGGGATACCCGCAGTGCGAAAGACAAAGCTGATGACAAAGCGTGAGCCGGCAGTGAGGGAGCATAACCGGAGAAAAAAATACCTTCTTCCGGTGGATGAGCCGGTACCCTTCCTGGTGGATCTCGGCGTCATGACAAAGGATGGAAAGATCGTCAATTCCAGATACGATAAGTTCCGTCAGATCAACCGCTTTCTGGAGTTTATCGAGGATATTCTTCCGGAACTTCCGCGCGGCCGCGAACTGACACTGATCGATTTTGGCTGCGGAAAATCTTATCTGACCTTTGCGATGTATTACTATTTAAAAGAAGTAAAGGGATTTGACATCCGGATCATCGGACTTGACCTGAAGGAAGATGTCATTGAGCACTGCAGTGCGCTGGCGAAGAAATATCACTACGATAAGCTGGAGTTTTTAAACGGCGATATTGCATCCTATGAGGGTGTAAATGAAGTGGATATGGTGGTCACCCTGCATGCCTGTGACACTGCAACGGATTATGCACTGCAGAAGGCAGTACTCTGGGGTGCCAGGGTGATCCTTTCGGTACCCTGCTGTCAGCATGAACTCAACGGACAGATCAGCAGCGGGCTGATGCAGCCACTGCTGAAGTACGGTCTCATCAAAGAGCGCATGGCGGCACTTCTTACGGATGCCTTCCGTGCAGATCTGCTGGAGGAACAGGGATACCGCACACAGCTTCTGGAGTTTATTGACCTGGAGCATACGCCGAAAAATATTCTGATCCGGGCAGTGAAAAAGCCGTCGGCAAAGACATCACAGAAACAGCAGAAGGAGCTTCGTGACTGCATGGATGCCTGGAGTGCAAGTCCGCTGCTGGAGAAGCTTCTGCAGGATCGCAAAGAGGCAGAGAAAACTGCGGTCTCAGAACGTGAGTAACGGAGGATAAGATGAAGAGATTTTTGACAAGACTTGTGGTGCTTGCCCTGATTTTCTCGGGTGCGGTATCCGTCTTTGCCTACCTCATCAACCATGATGTGACAGTTATCAAATCGAGGGATATGGATTCCTCAAATCTGCCGCTGATCTACATGGTTTATAAGGATGTGGAGATGAATCCGCTGCACGGATATGTACAGCCGATGTCTGTGACGCAGGTAAGAGATACCCTGACACCGATCTCAACAGATCGTGATGTGGCGATCGAGATACAGACCTACGGTGAGAAGATAAAGGATGTATATTTTGAGGTCATTACAGCTGACGGAAAGACTTCTCTGGAAAATACGAAGGTGACCAACCTGAGCCGTCATGAGGAGTCGATCAATGCGTCATTTGTACTGCAGAATCAGCTGAGAATGAACCGTGAGTATGTGCTGAAGATCCAGCTGCACACAGAGGATCGCGATATCTACTATTACACCAGAGTGGTGCAGCAGGACAGTCTGCACACCAAGGAATATCTTGATTTTGTAAATGCATTTTCCAATAAATCACTCAGCAAGGAAAATGCCGACACACTGGCACTCTATCTGGAGCCGCAGGAGACGACCGGAGAAGGCAATCTTTCCTTTATGGATATCTCCGCAACGACCGATGATATCGTCTGGGGAGATCTGAATCCGAAGATCTATTACAAGGCGATTCCGGCGATCAAGGAGCTCAATGAGACGACCGCAACTGTTGTGCAGGAGTATACGATCAGCGCACAGAGTGAGTCAGAGAAGACAGAGCTCTATACCGTGACAGAGTATTTCCGTCTGCGCTACTCCAATGAGACAGTCATGCTGCTGGATTTTGAGCGCAGCACCAATGAGGTGTTCAACCCGGAGAACGATGTGCTCACAGAGGGCGGCATCCGTCTGGGAATCACTGAGAAAAACATCTCCTTTGCCAGTGATGAGAATAATCAGTATTTCGCTTTTGTGCAGGGCGGCGACCTCTGGACCTATGATGTCAGAAAAGGAAAGATCGCACAGATCTTCACCTTCCGTCAGAAAAACGGAAGCGACTACCGTGATATTTACGGACAGCATCAGGTGAAGATCATCAGTCTGGATACTGATGGAAACATGTATTTTGTTGTAGCAGGATATATGAACCGAGGAGAGCACGAAGGCGAATCCGGACTGGCACTGTACTACTATGATGCGTCAAGCAGCGGAATCACAGAGCGCATTTTTATCAACACACAGCGCTCCTATGATCTGCTGAAGGCAGATGTCGACACCCTCACGTATGTTTCTGAGGATGAGCGTCATTTCTATTTCCTGCTGGACGGCGATGTATATGATGCAGATCTGAACAGCTTCTCCAGCAAGAAGATCCTGGAGGATCGAAATCTCAACTGCTGCGTCGGCTCAACGACCGGCAAATACTTTGCATGGCTGGAGGAAAATGAGGCTTACAACTCAAAAACGATCGATATCCTGAATCTGGATACGCAGAAGACCGCAAAGCTGGTCTGCGGTGAGAGTGAGCGTCTGAGACTGCTTGGATTTATGAGAGATTCCCTGATTTACGGAATCGCCAATGTCAGTGATATCTACACTGAGCATGAGGGCGATGAGCTCTTTCCGATGAAGCAGATCTTTATCGTCAATGAGGCAGGAGAGAATATTAAGACTTACGGTGAGACCGGTATCTACATCACCGGAGGCAAGATCGAAGACCGTCTGCTGACCATGACCCGTGTGAAAAGATCCGGGGATGAATGGGTGGCAACGAAGGAAGATCATATTATCGACAATGCAGGTACAGATTCCGGTATCAGCCTGACCACACAGGCCAGTGACAGAAAGCAGACAGAGGTAGTACTGCTGCTTGGAAATGCGGAGATACCGGACAAACTGCAGGTGGTGCGCAGCCGTTTTGTAGTGACTGAGGGCGGAAGTGAGAGCACTGCCAGAACAGAAATGGTGATCGATGCAAAGGATCATGAGGAAGAAACCTATTATGTCTATGCAAAAGGAAAGCTGTACGGTATCTATCAGCATGCAAATACAGCCATCCGTGAGGCAGACCGTCTCTTTGGTATCGTAGTAAATCAGGAGCAGCTCTATATCTGGGAGCGGGGAAACCGTCCTACAGAGAGTACGATCCCGCTGAACCAGATCGCGACCACGATTCTGAACTGCGAGACCGATCTGAAGAAGCTGGAAGCAGCACTGTCCGACAGACTGGTGCTCGATCTGAGCGGCTGCACGATGGATCAGATCCTCTACTTTATCGGAGAGGGCAATCCGGTGCTGGCAAATACCGCAGACGGCTGGCGAGTGCTCAATGGCTATGACCAGTGGGGAAATGTCAGCTTCTATAATCCGAAGGCGACCGGTGAGGATGTCTACACTTCGTCCTATTACGATGAGGAAGGAAACTATGTCGAGGACAGCAACAAACGGACGGCGGCAGAGACCTATCTGCTCAGTGATGAGGATTCACTGAAGCTGTTTGAAAATGCCGGAAATGAGTTTATCGGATTTATTAAGCTTTTTGAAGAACCATAAAAGAAGCAGGATATGCCTTTTGTTCACCTGAGGTATATGATAAAATAAGACGAACTATATAATAATCACAGCATCCATGCAGGTTCGAAAGGAGAAGACTATGAATAACAAGGATATGTCACGTCGTTCATTTCTGAAGGGCGCAGCAGCGATGGGTCTGATGGGCGTAGGCGGTTTTGCCGGCCTTGGCAGGGCTGACAAGGTGAAGGCTGAAGAGGGTGTATTTACCCCGGGTACCTACACTGCAAGCGCTACCGGAATGATGAGTGAAGTCACTGTTAGCATCACGGTAGATGAGAGCAGTATTCTGAGTGCCACCGTAAATGCAGACGGTGAGACTGCTGAGATCGGAAAAGCGGCAGCAGATACTCTGGCTGAGCAGATTCTGGCAGTACAGAGCCAGGAGATCGACGGAGTTACCGGTGCAACACGCACGACAGAGGCAGTACGCAAGGCATGTGAGTCCTGTATTGCACAGGCTAAGGGCATTGATGTAAGCCTTCTGCAGAGCGAGAGCGCTGAGGAAGAGGCAGCAGTTGACTGGCTTGGAGCAGAGCCGGAGATCGCAGACAGTGAGATCGCAGAGACCGTAGACTGTGATGTACTGGTCGTAGGTGCAGGACATGCAGGAACCTTCGCCGCAGCAGCTGCAGCAGAGAGCGGAGCAAAGACGATCCTGATCGAGAAGTTTGCTCACGATATGGCATCCGGTATGCGTGATACCCTTGCAGCAGTAAATTCCAAGCAGCAGATCGAAAATAATGACAATCCGGATGCAAAAGAGGTTATGAAGTATCTGGTTGACTGGTCTCAGGGATACTGTGACCGCCGTCTGGCAAAGGCTTTTGTCGAGAACAGCGGTGAGACCATGGACTGGTATACCGAGGTGCTGAAGGAACAGGGCATGGATTTCATGCATGAAGTAGATGATCCGAAGCCGGAAGATAATTACAAGACACTGGATGTCGGACATTCCATTCAGTATGGTGATGAGTACTATGAGCAGCTGACCATGGATAAGGTATTTGCTTATGCTCAGGAGAAGGGACTGGAGATCCAGTACGAGACCACCATGGTGAAGCTGGTGAAGGACGGCGAGCGTGTCAGTGGTCTGATCGCAACCCGTGCAGACGGAAGCTATGTTAAGTTCAATGCAGCCAAGGGCGTGATCCTCTGCACCGGCGGTTATTCCGCAAACGACGATATGATGAAGGCACTGCAGCCGTGGACCTTAGAGCAGACCTGCATCAACTATTCTAAATCCGGAAGCAAGGGTGACGGAATCCGTGCATGCCTCTGGGCAGGAGCAGCGATGGACACCACCCATACATCCATGATTTTTGAGCGTGGTGCGATCCGTCCGGATGCAGTCGGTCAGACCGGCGACGGAAGACTTTTCTGGATGGGAAGCCAGCCGTTCCTGAAAGTCAACCTGAACGGACAGCGTTTTATGAACGAATATATGCCGTATGACTATGTACTCCATGCAGCTGCATCTCAGCCGGAGCACACCTACTGCCAGGTTTGGGACAGCAATTATCAGGAGTACTGTGAGAAGTTTGAAACTCACGGATGCAGCCGTCTCTTCCCGCATAAGAACGGAACAGCTCCGGTATTCTCAATGGGATACGTAGCAGAGATGAACCAGGGACTGATCGACGAAGGCTTTATCGTAGTTGCAGACACCATTGAAGAACTGGCAGAGAAGCTTGGTCTTCCGGCAGAGAACTTCAAGGCAACCGTAGAGCGTTATAATGAGCTTGCAGATCTCGGCGAGGATGAGGATTTCGGTAAGGAAGCATATCGTCTGTCTCATCTGGATACCGCACCGTTCTATGGTGTACGCCAGTCCGGCGGTTATCTGATCTGTACGATGGACGGTATCCGCATTGATGAAAATATGCATGCGATCCGTGAGGACGGCACTGCAATTGAGGGACTGTATGTCTGCGGTGACTGTTCCGGAAGCTACTTCCATGGAAGCTATCCGAACCTGCTTGCAGGTGCAGCAGCCGGAAGAAGTGCAACCTTTGCAAGAATGGCAGGAAAGAACGCTGTAAATGAGATATAGAAAAAATAAGCAGGGAGAAGAGATCTCCCAGCTGGGATACGGCTGCATGCGCTTTACGAAGAAGGGAACCTCCATTGATTTCGATAAAGCGGAGAAGGAGCTGCTTCGTGCGATAGAACTGGGAGTCAACTACCTGGATACCGCATACATCTACCCGGGCAGTGAGGACTGCCTGGGCAGAATCCTGAAGAAAAATCAGATCAGAGAGCAGGTCAACATTGCCACAAAGCTGCCGCAGTATCTTATGAAATCGAGAGCGCAGATCGAGAAGACCTTCCGGGAGGAACTGTCCAGACTGCAGACAGATTATATCGATTATTATCTGATGCATATGTTTACAGACTATGCGGAATGGGAGCATCTGCAGACCCTCGGAATCGAGGACTGGATCGAGGGAAAGAAAAGGGAAGGCAGCATCAGACACGCAGGTTTTTCCTATCACGGAGATACCGAAATGTTTCTGAAGCTTCTGGATGCCTATGACTGGGATTTCTGTCAGATCCAGTACAATTATCTGGATGAACACAGCCAGGCAGGACGAAGAGGACTGGAGGCAGCTTACGCAAAGGGAATTCCGGTGATCATCATGGAACCGCTGCGCGGAGGAAAACTGGTCAGTCTTCCGGAGAAAGCAAAGCGCCTGCTTCGTGAAAGCAGCAGAGGCTACAGCCCGGCGGAGCTCGGTCTACGATGGCTCTGGGATCAGCCGGGAGTGACCTGTATTCTTTCAGGAATGAATTCTCTGGAGATGGTGGAGGAGAACGCCCGCATTGCAGACAGCGCAGAAGTCGGTGATTTCACCGAGGAGGATCTTGCACTTGTCGAGCAGGTGAAGAACATTTTCCGTGAGAAAGAGAAGGTCAGCTGTACCGCCTGCCGGTACTGTATGCCGTGCCCGAAGGGTGTGGATATTCCGGGAAACTTTTATTACTATAACCTGATGTACATGGAGAATAAGGGCTCTGCCCGACGTGGATTTGCACAGGTGATGGGACTGAGAGCAGAACCGGGATTTGCTTCACAGTGTGTGGGCTGCGGAAAATGTGAGAAGCACTGCCCGCAGCACCTGCCGATCCGTGAGAAACTGAAGGAAGCGGACCGACAGTTGAGACCACTGCCGTACAAGATCGGAATTGAAGTGGCAAGAAGAGTAGCTATCAAGAAAAAATAAGGAGCTGCCGCAAATAGATGTGAGATTTTTGCATCTATGGAGCGGCGGCTTTTTTTTCATCCAGAGCTTTTCAAACAAACACCGGAAACAGTGAAAAATGAAAATCCCGGTGTAATCCACAGGTAGTTTACACCGGAAACTATAAAAAATGAAAATTCCGCTGTAATCTACAGGCAGTTTCCATGGAGAAATACAGCGGAAATGAATGAAAAAGTGAATTCCGATGTAGCTCGCAGGTGATTTATGTAGAAAAACACAGCGGAAATAAAGAAAAAAGCAAATTTTATTGTAACCTGTTCGGAAAATACACCGGAAACAGTAAAAAATGAAAATCTCGGTGCAATTTCCCGGCAGATACAGTGGCTTTATACCTGTTCGTTCAGATGATTTGAAAACAATACACCCTGATATCTTGCAAGTGCAAGGAGGACGATCATGCCGAGTACGCCGCAGGAGAGTACTTCACCGATACCGACGGTGAGCATCATAAACGGGATCGGAAGGTTGACACCGTAGCCGTAGAAAAGAACAAACGGAACGACCAGAGTGTTTGCAAGGATCGGCGGAAGCGGGGCCAGCCACTTGTTGAAACGCAGCTGATAGGTGAGGAAGGCAGCCAGCAGGGTGGCGAGACTTCCGAAAATAATATCCACCGGAATTGCACCTCCAAAGAAATTGCCGAGCATGCATCCGATAAACAGACCCGGGATCGCTGCCGGTGTAAAGAACGGAAGGATCGTAAGAGCCTCTGCAAAGCGCACCTGCACTTCTCCGAAGGAAAGCGGTGCAAATACAATGGTCAGCACCACATAGATCGCTGCGATAGCTGCAGCCTGAACGAGAAACAGTACTTTTTTGTCTTTCATATTATTTTGTCTCCTTAGTTTTGATTTGCGTGAGGAAGGTCTCGAACTCACGAATTGTTCTGCCAAATACCGTAGTTACCGGTATTGAGCGAAATGCAGTATAGCACAGGCAGGATATAAAAGCAAGATAAGGAAGAAAAAAGAAGATGACAATAAAAGCAACATAAACAGTAAGTGAAAACACAAAATAACTATTGAACGAAAAATAAAACTGTGTTACAATAATCCAAGATTCAAATATCTATTCTAAACTTCCGGCGGTTCCGCCAGATATTCAAACCAAAAAACAATCAACAAACAAAGAAAAGGGGATGGTCTGCGTTTATGAGAAAACAGAAGGCAATGGCCATACTGCTGGCGGCGGGGATCTTCTGCGCCATCGGCAGCTATGGTGCAGGTCCTGTGGAAGCCTATCTGAAGGCACAGGATGAGACAGAGAATGTATTTCGACCCGTGGAAACGGTGATCACTGTGGAGGAGGAGTTTGATCCGCCGACGGATCCGAAGCCGGGCGATGTGATCACCAAGCGGCCGGTGATCACCAATCGTTCAGAGACGGACTGCTATGTGAGGGTAAGGGTTCATTTTTCGAGTCAGGAAGCGGAGAAACTCTGCGAACCATTGCAGATCGGGAATGGTTGGGCGCTGCATGAGGATGGATTTTATTACTGGAAGGAGGTGCTTCCGGCGCATTCCTCCACCGGTGATGTCTTTACCTTTGTAAAACTGCGCTCAGATATTTCAAAAGAAGAGCTGATTCCGTTTACGATCTCTGTCTATGCAGAGGCGGTACAGGCCGTAGGCACTGATGAAGCGAATGCCTGGAAAAATTATCAGTAGAAGAAGGAGGAGCAGGATGGAACACAGAAGAAAGAACTGTTTCAAAGGTACACTCGCCGGAGTCTGTATGCTGGCACTGGCGGCGGGAAGCGCGGAAAGCACACAGGCATATTTTACCTGGCAGGATAGTGTGGTGAATGTACTTACCGTGGGAGGTCTGCAGCTGGATCTTAAGGAGCCGGAGTGGGATCCGGAAGACGGGGACGGAAAAGGAATGATTCCGGGCGATACCGTGTACAAGAATCCGACGGTTCGTAATCAGACAGAGGAGTCACTGGGAGGTATCTGTTATCTTCGAATGCAGATGAGGATCCTGGATGCGTCCGGGGAACAGATCACGGATGAGGACCGCCTCGCACTGATCAGAAATACGATCTATTATGACAATACTTACACAGGCACGTTCACGCAGAAAGGTGTCGGCGAGAAGCTGGTGGAGGGAAGGACACCGGGATATTCTCTGGCAGAGCTTGCCGTGATCGATCATATCAATCCGCTGTTTGCAGAGAATACAGAGGAGTCTGCGCCAGGAAAGGTGGTCTATGACTATCTGGGAACTGCAGGTGACGGACGGATGTCTCCGGGGGAGGAGGCAGTGCTGTTCACATCGATCGTGGTACCGACAGACTGGGAGGCAGCGGAATTGGAGCTTCTGGGAGATTTTACGCTTGAGATCTCCGCAAGCGGAGTACAGGCGGTGGGATTTGCATCGGGAAAAGAAGCATTTGCGGCGGCTGCAGAGAAAACCGCCGCACAGAACGGAAATCCGCAGACTGCTCAGGCAGGAAAACAGGAGCAGGAGGATGCACAGGAATGATAAAAGTAAAGAGCTATATTCGCTGGGGAATGAGCACACTGCTGCTTCTGGCAGTCATGACGGCGATGTCATCCATCTCCGTGTTTGCCTGGTCGGCTGAGACAAAAACGACGAATGTGGTGACGATGTCCTCGCTGCATGCAGAAATCGTGGAGGAGTATAAAAGACCGCCGTTTGTCATGCCGGGGGAAAGGACAGATAAGAAAGTCAATATCAGAAATACCGGGTCGGCGGATGCACTGGTCAGGGTAAAGCTGGATTATGATTCATCGATCCTGATTCCGGAGCTGAACACAGGGCTCTGGGAGCTGCACGACGACGGATACTTCTATTATAAGGAGATCCTGAAGAGCGGTGAAATTACAAAAGAGCCTTTGTTGAACTCCGTGACCCTCTCAGAGAAAGCAGGGGAGAGTTATCAGGGAAAAGAACTTCAACTTCTGGTATCTGCGGAGACGGTTCAGGCAGAGGGGGATGGACCCGCACTCTGGAAAACAACGTATAAGGAACTGCAGATCACTCAGCCAGAGCAGCAGAAGGCAGAGCCTGTGAAAGTCGTATTTGAAGGAAAAGACAAAGGATTTCGCTCAGATACGAAAGGAATGGATTTGTTTTCAGGCTTTAAAAATCTTCAGCCTGGAACAGAGCGGACGCAGATCATACAATTGGAAAATACTTCCGGAGACAAGGCAGACTTTACCCTGCGTGCGGAGGCGGCAGAGCAGGAGAAGATGACGGAGGATCAGAAGAAACTCGTAGAGAAGCTGCTGGAAAGCTATGCAGTGATCACAGTAACTTCCGGAGGAAAGGTGATCTATGAAGGATCGGCTTCCGGAAATCTGACCGGCAGCGACTCAGAAAAGACGATGAAGCAGAACATCTCACTTGGCACAATTGCTCCGGGAAAAACACAGGAGATCAGAGTGGATCTGAAACTTTCCGAGGAGATGGACAATGAATATCAGCAGCTGATCGGAAAAGTACACTGGATACTGCAGGCAAAGGAGAGCGAACCGGACCCGACTCCGATCAGTGAGAAGGAGAGTGAAACGGAACCGACTTCGATCCGCGAGAAAGAGA
>JAUNAF010000050.1 GCA_030527715.1 Eubacteriales bacterium | reverse complement strand
AAATACCAATGCGATGTCTTTCTTGCTTTATTTCCCGACGATCCATGCGATGCCCTTTGCCAGACGAATATCGTCATCCACAAAATGTCCCCCTGCATTCAATTCAAATTTGGTTTCAATTCCTCTGTTGGAAATCATCTCCGCCAAAGCTCTTGTATTATTTTCCACTGTTTGCATGATTGGATTTTTTGTTTTTGCTTCCTTGTCGCCTATTGAAAAATATGCACGCCTTACCTTATCAGAAACAGTATGCTCGTTTGTATACTCAACAAAATTCGGAAACCACATAGAGCCGGATGCTGAAACAAAACCTGCAAATAACTCTGTGCGATATACAGAGTACATTGCAAATAATCCGGCCAAAGAATAGCCGGCAATATATCTTTCGAAAAATCCATGCCCAACTGCAGCTTCAATCTCAGGGATAATACGGCCCGCAATCAGGTCAATGTGTTCATTTGCACCACCGGTGAATGGCTCGCCTTTCTTAAAGTTTGCCGGTGCATCCCATGGTGCCAGATCGTGTCCCCATTTTATTCCGCTTATGCATGCTAATGTACAAGAACATTTCGATTCTGCCAACAACTTCCAAACACGCTCTCCCTCATTATGATCCTCGTGCATAAGTATGAGCGGTGAGTCTTTCTCTCCTTCATAAATGGTTATCGTCAGATCATTGCATACAAATTCCATTTCTATCTCCTTTACCAGATCTTCTCGATCCACTGAATCGTTTCTGTACCTAATTGTTCACGCTCTGCGACACATTCATCAGGATAGTCTCTCTCCGATTTTATAAAATATTTTATCCCTTTTCCGCAGTATTCCAGCATCATATGGCTCATATATTCAAAGCTGATATGTTTATACGGATATTTGTAATCACTATCCTTCAGACGTTTTTTTAACTTTTCACAGCTTTCATAAGATGGCCAGATCGTATCTGCCTTGGTAGAAAACATTAAAATCGGTGCCTGAATTTTTTCTATTGGAATGACCGATTCGGGAACAACCTTTTTTCCTTCGTTTACTGCCAGTATATGATATTCTCTGTGATGCAGCACTTCTTTCAGAATCGGAAGTTTCCGCGTTTTGTATGGAGTGAATGGAAGTTCTTGTCCTTTATAGGACCAGCAGCTCTTTCCAGACGGCGTTCTCCCGGTCATGCCTTCACTGTAAAACCAGGAAGGTGTGCGAAGAATAACGCAGCCCAGCGTCTTAAACGCTATAGATGATGCAGCAGCGTATTCTGCCCCTTTAGAGGCGCCAAGTATTCCGATTTTTTCATAGCCCTGGTTCCGTAACCAGGAAATTGCTGCCTCTACATTTTCAAGCTCTATGCGATCAAGGTTCTTTCCTGAATTTTTTGTTTTAAAGTAACCTAACGCCAGACTCGGTATCCCGTGGTCCTGCAGAAACCAACAAGTTTTTTCAGCATGTTCTGTTCCGCCCTCGCTTCCTGACATAACGATCAGAACTTTATCTTTACGAGCTTTTGCAGGGTACCATACGCCATCTGCATGATATATCTTTATATGTTTACCGGTTCTTCTTGGCATACTGTCCTCCCTCCGGCGCACTTATTTCGATCCCGGATCACTTTTTGCTTCCGTACTCCGATCTCCGACATACCAGTATTCACACGCATCATCACCGTCGGAAAGAGTCTTGTGTCTTATCAGATGTGCATGAAATGCATTTGCGACCAGATGATCACTTGCACACATAAACGGAAGTACCTCCATGTAATCATGTTTTATCGCAAATTCATAGAGCGGACAAGTATCCAGAACATAAGCTATTCCGGACTGTCTGTTATCCGGGTTGACCCTTACTTTCCAGGTATTGCCCCATTCTCTTCCACGCATTTCATTTGACTTTTTCTCATATTTTTTCAGGTATCTGTTCAAAAGATGCATCAGCCATTTCTTTTTCTGCAATTTATTCATGTCGAAATGACTCATCATTTTCAGGATAGGATTCATCGCATCGTAAAATATTTCCAGGAATTCTTCCTGCGAGAGTTTGCGATCGATCCCATCGTAGAATGCACACATCAGATAGCACAACAGCATGTTTGAGGACATCCAGTTCTTTTTTCCGCCCAGATCTCCTTCCTCTGCAAGCCATTGAGCATACTGCTTTTCGATCTTTCTCCACCGCATTTTTACTTCCTGCTCCGGATATCTCTTCTGCATAAAGCGAATCATCGCAGCCTTTAGATTTTTATTCATCTCTCGTCTCCCATTCATTAAATATGGTCTTCAGGCTCTTGTCAATATCGATTCTCGTCTGTCTGCATTCTTTTGCGTACTTCCTTCCCGCCTGAAAAGCAAAACGTACAAGCAATCCTGAGCCAATGGGTATTATCTGCTTCAGCAGACTCTCCGGAAATGCAAAATGTGTTCCGTGCTTATACAACAGCATCTGCCAGGTACAGTTATGCGGCATATTTTTTAATCGTTCATCCATACGATGTATATACTTTACAGTATCCCACAGAACATCATCTTCTGCACCGATAAATACGATATGTCCATGAATGTTTTCTACCTTGATTTTTTCCTCTTCCCGTACGGGATGCCGCCGCTCGGATTCCTCAAACATCTTTCGACTTGCGATTAGATCTCTCCCGGCTTTTGATTCTTCTTTAATCTTCTGCCAGTATTCAGGATGCCGATATGCAAAAGGCAGATAAGGCAGGGGTTTTCCCTGCCAGGTTACTGTCGATTCATTTTCACCGGGACGTTCATTTGCCCCGTCTTTTCCATCCTGATAAAAGCCCTCCATTACAAAATCTGACGGTGATAAGGCGATCGTGAGTGTGATCTGCGGATAGTAGGAAGCAGCGAGCAGCGCAAGCATACCTGTCGTAGACGCTCCGATCAAACCGATCTTATGGATACCTTTGGCCTGCATCACCCTGATCGCTGCACCGAATCTCTCCAGCGGTAAATTATGATGACCGTAGTCCTTTTTGTCCGGAGACATGGCCATCACAGAAAATCCCTGTCTGTGCAGCCACTTCACTCCGGAGCGTACAAGATAGTCATCCGATGAATCTCCCAGCATTACTATGAAAGCTTTATCTGTCAGATTATTGTTTTCATAGTAGACACCGTAAAACCCATTCATTTTCGTATCAAAGTATTCTCGTTTCACCGTCTTATCTCCTTCTGATATTTCGTTGTTTATTTTCTTCCGTAAATTAATCCCATCTGATAAAGCATCCATGGCGCCCGTATGAAACCTGGAATAAAACTCATTTTATCTACATCCGCTATATAGTGTATCTCCGTGATTCCCTCGGATTTCAGCTGTTCGACGAACTCTTCCATGCAATACGAACTTTTGTTAGATTTATCTAACCTGCAACTATGAGAAACTTGCTTTGCGAGTTTCTCAAGTTGTCAATCTGCCTGTACCGCCACACTTTTCCTGTAAAAGAAAATTGAGATCATCGTTGCCGTTGTCCAGCCGATCGGCCATGCAAGCCAGATTCCTGTGGACTGAAGTCCTGTACCTGACAACGTCAATGCCAGTGTTACACGCAAAAGCAGATCGGTAAAAGTTGAAATCATAAACTGATTCATCTTTCCGGATCCACGGAGCACTCCATCGGCAACCAGCTTCGCTGATACAATGAAATAGAATGGTGATAAGATTCTTAAGAACAGCATTCCGGAACTCATTGCTGTACCAGTCAGATCATCTACAAAGAATCTCAACAGCACGTTACCTGCGAAGAAATAAAGCAGACACAGCGGAAGGCTCAGGCTCCATACAAGCTTTAACCCGGCCTTGAAACCGGCACGGATTCTGTCGTATTTTCGTGCGCCAAGGTTCTGCGCGGTATAATTTGAGATACCGTTTCCAAGCGTTGTAAATGACGTGATCACTAGATTGTTTAATTTCACTGAAGCGGAATATCCTGCCATAACTGCAGGTCCGAAACCATTGATCACACCCTGAATCACAATGTTTCCGATCGAGATAAAGCTCTGCTGCAAAATGCTTGGCACTGCAATGATCACAATCTTTTTAAAAATATGTATATTAAATATCGCTGCCTTCTCTGTCGTATGGATCTTTCCCAGTCTCTTCCATACTACGGTCATTGCCAGCACACAGCTGACTCCCTGGCAGAGGAAGGTCGCCCAGGCTACACCTGCAACTCCCATCCGGAAACTTTTTACAAACCAGATATCCATCGCAATATTAGTGGTAGATGATACAGCCAGAAAATAGAACGGTGTTTTGGAATCACCAAGTGCCGAGAAAATACCGGTTGCAATATTATAGAAAAAGACAAAAGGCAGACTCCATACATAGATGTCAAGATATAACTTGGAATCAGCGAACACTGTTTCCGGTGTCCGGATCATCCTCAGCAGCTGATCACAGCCAAAGATACCGATCGTCATCAGAGACAGGCAGATGAACAGTGCAAACAGACAGGCAGTATAAACCGCTGTTTTCATCCCCTTATAATCCTTTGCTCCAAACAACTGCGAAACGATTACGGAACATCCCATATTACAGCCAAATGCAAACGCTATAAAGATCAGCGTGATCTCATAGCTGTTTCCGACAGCGGCAAGTGCATTCTCTCCTATGAATTTTCCTGCGACAAAACTGTCCGCGATATTATACAGCTGCTGAAAGATGATACTTCCAAACAATGGCATACAAAATTTCCATAGCACGGTCTCAGGCTTACCAACCGTTAGATCTTTATTCATTGATCTGATCCTCCACTTTTAAAATTCCAACGGAAAGTATAAACCTTTTCAATTTATTTGTAAAATATCAGTTTTGGTTTTTTATATCATCCTGATTATAATAAAGAAAGACCTGCTGCTCAACTCAAAGCCACATCCAAAATCATCATAAGTACAAAGCCAAGCGAAAATGAGATCACTCCAATGTTTGAGTGTTTTCCCTGAGAAAGCTCCGGTATCAGTTCTTCCACAACCACATAGAGCATCGCACCCGCAGCAAAGCTTAACAGATACGGAAGGATCGGTATCATAATACCTGCCAGAAAGATCGTGATTCCCGCGGCGATCGGCTCTACGATTCCGGAGAGCATACCATAAATAAAAGCTCTTCCCTTATGCACTCCTCTGGTTTGAAGAGGCATCGAAATAACGGCTCCTTCCGGAAAATTCTGTATGGCAATTCCAATGGAAAGTGCCATCGCTCCACTGATACTGATCGAAGCATTTCCTTTGAGGAATCCTGCATAGACGACTCCCACTGCAATTCCCTCCGGAATATTGTGAAGTGTTACAGCGAGCATCAGCTTTGTGGTATCTCTCAGATGGTTTGCCATTCCCTCATGCTCCCCTGTACTTGGATGCAGATGTGGAATCGTCTGATCCAGAATCAGAAGGAAGCCAATTCCAAGCAAAAATCCAGCAGCAGCAGGAAAAAATGCATATCTTCCGAGATGTTCGGACTGTTCCAATGCCGGAATCAGCAGACTCCAGACAGATGCCGCCACCATGACACCTGCTGCAAATCCAGAAAAGATTTTCTGAGTATTCAAACTCATCTGTTTTTTCAGCAGAAATACACAGGCTGCACCAAACGTCGTTCCAGCAAACGGAACCAGAATTCCTGCCAGAAGGTTCATATGTATTGTCATTGTCAGGACCTCGTGTACATTATTGATTCATACAGGTATCGATCATCTCCATGACCTGCGGTTTCCATTGATCGTCATAGAGCCATATTTCATGCTTCATATCATATTCATGGATATCAGGGGCATGAAAATGACGCCGATAGCGTGTACCATATTTTTCTCCCATCTTCAGGGCATAGATCACATGAAACGTTGTTCCCTCCACATGAATATCATTTCCCAGCGGTGTGACATAATCTGAATAAAACTGACGGGAAATGGTCTTCGGATGCAGATTCTGCATTCCGTCAATAAAGGCATCTGCAAAGGCCATTGATCCTTCGTTGTCTCCAACAGCACCCTTTTTGGCAAGCTTTCTTTTCAGTTTTTCTCGTTTTTTCTCACTGGTACACGCTCCGGAAAGCAATGGACCGATGATCGCTGTCATAAGCCTTGCAGTCAGCCGATTTCCCTGATCCAAATCGGAACTGCCGATAAAAGCGTGATCGATATGCACAAATTTACGCTCCACAAGCAGACCGACAAAGCTGCCTCCTAAAGAAGACCCATATGCTCCGTCCACATGTCCTCCATGATACCTCAGCAGGTAATCTTCAATCTTTTTTGTGACCGTAGGAACATCCGTAAACAGTTTTGTTCTGTCTCCCTC
Source organism: Eubacteriales bacterium (assembly GCA_030527715.1). Taxonomy (GTDB): domain Bacteria; phylum Bacillota; class Clostridia; order Lachnospirales; family Lachnospiraceae; genus Marvinbryantia. The sequence continues at coordinate 10,470 of JAUNAF010000050.1, read as the reverse complement.
AAAACCGTCATAATTCACGCAGATCAGATGATACTTCTCTGACCACTCTTCTACCACATTTTTAAAATTGATCTGCCAGGGAATCGCTGTTCCCGGTAAAAGAAGCAGAGTTTTTTCATTTTCTGTACCAAATTCCTGAAAATCCATTTTATTACCTCTTTTTGTTTTCAACTGTTAGTTTAGTCTAACCACCATACATAAGAAATACCGCGTCCATGCGGTTAGTTGTTTCAAACTTCGCATTTATTCTACAGCTTATAAACAGATATTTCAAGTAGAAAAAAGACTGACAAAACATTTCGTCCTGTCAGTCCTAAATATGATTCTATAAAAAGATTTCTGAACAAATTAATCCGGCTGCTGTCCGTCATGTGCCTTCCACATACATTCTGTCAGCTTCATGCCGGTAAATACTGCTTTGAAAGAGGATTCCTCCGGTGAGCAGGCGTAGATTCCGAAACGAATCTTTCCAGCACCTTCCAGCAGATGACACACTCGCATCTGCCTGAAGCGGATGCCGTCCTCGGAACATTCGATACAGTAATCATCTTCACGTCTGCTGAGTCGATACCACATACTCTTAACGGAAGCATCGATTTCCGTTGTGGCCCAGTCTGAATATCCGTGATTCGTCACAACGCTTCCAAGATGCTGAAATTCCTCATTTTCATACTCGATAGATCCTTTTAACCAGTTTTCACTGTCCAGATACAGCACGATTCCGCACTGATCAAAGCGATGATGACTCTCATGAAAGTCAGTTTTCACCCAGAAGCTGAAGTATTTCTCTTCCGTCTCCATCTGGAACACCGGAGCATTGTCATTTCGGAAATGATAGTATGTACGCTGCCAGAGATCCGTTCCCGGCTTTGTGACAACTTCTATGCGATCCCCTTCCATTTTGTATTCCTGCGGTTCTCTTGTCCATCTGAAGTTTTCTAAATCCATCTGTCTTATTCTCCCTTAAATTTATTTATGAGATTCTGAAAGCATATCTGCCAGATAATCATACCAGAAGGAATCTGACGCATACTTTGTCCAATCGGTCCAGGCCGGTCTTGAAGAATATTCTGCCGGATCATATGCTTCTCCGGTAAATGTCAGAAGGTTCAGCTCCATCGCAAGCTCTATCATAGCCTGTATCTGATCTTCTGTCAGCCCTCTACCCGCGAGAAGAGCACTAAGCATATCCTCATTTCTGCCCAGAAAACGCTTTTTGGCGAACTCTTTCTGTACACCCACTTCGACTCTCTCATAGCTGAGGGAATCATCCGTCATCCAAAATGCTTCTGCATAGGAAATCGGATACAGTGCCATACTTTCATTGCAGTAGTCTGTAAATCCATTCTGCTCTGACTTATGCTGAAGATGTGAATGTCCTGAAAAGTGCCAGGATACCCCATATTCCTTTAAAACAGGCAGTACCTCATCTGCATTGGAGATCTGGAAACCCTCATAGAGAACTTCCGAAGCTCTCAGCACATTCTGATGCGTCATGGAGATCACTCGTGCCTTTGGATTCTGAAGTCTGAGATTGCGAAGTGCCTTACGCATCCACTGAAGCGTTTCAGCTTTCACTCTATTCGGAGCCTGCTCTGTATTTGTGTCGATTGCCAGCACATAGGCATCTTCTGTGAGCTTGTAAAGATAAGAAAACGACTCGGTATCTGCACTTACACTGTCTCGGATACCAAAGTCCTGCATTTCCTCACGAAATTCTTCCTGCGAAATATTCTCTACATGAATGACTTCATCGGTCAGGTAACTCTCTGCAAAGAAATAATCAATGTCATGATTTCCGGGAATCACGCAGACGCTGACTCCGGCATTCTGCATCTGATGAAAATATGCCTTCATCTCCCTCAGAGAGATCATCTCACCGTTCATGGTAATATCTCCGGGGATCAGAACCGCATCCGGCTTCTCTTCTATTACCTTCCTTGTAAACTCTTCCATTACCTCTGGCATTTTTTCGATTACCTTGCCGTCATTCGTCTCGAGAAGCCGCTGAAATGTGCCGCTGTCCTCTTTGAATAAGGATGGGGCAAGATAATGCATATCCGTAGCAACCCAGATCTTCATACCATTCTCCTCTGCTGCAAGGACCGTTGTCGGAAAAGCTGCTTTCTGTATCAGAAAGATTCCCATCAGAATCATTGTCAACCGCACCATTCTCCTGTTTCTATCCTCCAGCCGTGTCCTGTTTGTCTTCTTCTGCCATAAAAAATTCATAAAAATTAAGATACGTCCTTTGCTGCAAATACTGTCACCGTTTCAGAGTTTTCAGATATTCTTTCTGATCCGCTGTGATTCGAAAGCTTTCTCTTGCTTTCTGTATGGTTTTATTATGAACCCATTGATCCAGTCGTCCGTCCTCAAGCACCATGACCGCGTCATCATACTGTTTTGCCAGTGCTGTAGCAAAATACCATGCCGTCATCATATTGACATAGTACTCATCACTGTGCACCCTGCTGACCCTGTCCAGATAGCGCTGTTCATAGGCATCATCCAGATAGTAGCTCATCAGTGTTCCGATCGCAAACCGGATGGTATAAGTATGGTCAGATGCAAGCCACCGACAGACCTGTTCGATCAGTCCCGCCGGATGCTTTTTAAACAGTTTCGGGCGAAGCTGATCACAGGTCGCCCAGTTGTCTATATGCGGAAGAAATCTCTCCAGCTGTATGAGAAGCTGATCGTAGTCTCTGGTCTCAGAGATCAGAAAGGCGTGCAGCTGATTCTCCTCAAAGTAAATATGAGGAAGTTCTGAGAGAAAGATCTCTGCCGTCTCAGAGTTTTTCAGTTTTTTTGCCATTGCACGCAGCACCGGTGTTCTGACTCCGATAATATGTTCTTTCTGAACGGTCGGATTCAGCGAGGCGTGAAACTCACGGTAATCCAGATCCTGATTTTCAAACAGTTCTTTTATGAGGTCTTGTATCTCTCTGCTTATTTTTTCCAATCGAACTGATCCTTTCCTGCTCCAAGTTCAAAATGATATTTCCCGATGCCAAGATCTGCAGCTGAAAAGGCTCCTTCTTTGTAGGTGATCTCCACCTGTCGACCGTTTCCCCGGATCGTGTATGCCTGACGATTGATCGCCGTCGGCGCAAGAAGAACAGCCTCCACTCCGTTCTGAAACCAAAGCGGCGCCTCTCCTTCATAGGAACTGATCTCAGCAGCTGTTTTTGATCTGTGCGGCTTTCCCTGGGATTCCCCATAACCCACGACGACGATGCCGATGATCTTTTCAGCGTTGCTCTTTGCAGCATTTTTCCGTGCACCGCTCTTGCTGTACATACCGCCGATCCACCAGGTATTCAGACCTAATGTCTGAGCATAGAGCATCAGGTCTGCACTGGCATATCCGAGTTTTTCCTCTGTATCCGGAGCATCCGGACCGGCAAGAATAAAATAGTTTTTTACCCCTTTTGCCAGCAGCAGTTTGATGATTCCCGGAACAGCCTCACTGTTTCCTGTAACGAGGCTGATGGAAATGCCATGCTTTCGGTTATTCTCCTGTACTCTCTCTTCCAGCTGATGAATTATCTCAGAAGATAACTCCGTATCTCTGTATTTGCGCACGGTATGTCTGGTGCGCATCGCTTCCTTTAATGTCTGACTCATGATGTCCTCTTTCTTTATTTTTACAATACGATGTCGTCCGGATCACGCGGAATGACGATGGACGCAATAATATATGCAAGGAGACCGCTTCCGCCCATGACACTGAAGATCACCCAGGCAAGACGGACCAGAGTAGGATCTACATCGAAGAATTCTGCAATACCGCCGCAGACACCGACGATCATTTTTTCTTTGTTGGATTTATAAAGTCGTTTTTTCATTTGCCATATCCCCCTTTACTCTGAAAAATAACTCTGATGGATTTCCTGTTTCACCTATTTTATCACAGTTTTCAGCTTATTTCCGCTTAAATTTCTGTAAAAAAAGAACGTCCACACGGAACGTTCTCTTTACATGCTTTGCTTATCGATACCTGGAAATGATGCGTCCGGCGATCTGATCAGCGATCTCCGCAATGATGATTCCACCAGCGATATCGATCACCACATGCTGCTTGGTCGTCACGGTAGATATACATACCGCGATCGCAAACAACAGCATTCCGATCTTACCCCACAGAGGACATTCTCTGATCCGGCGAACACCGATAAAACAGTACCAGCTGACCATACAGTGGATGGATGGAAACAGGTTATCGGCAGCATCTACCGAATACAGCCATCTCATAATGAAATCCCATACACTGCTTCCCTCTATTTCAGGACGGACGATCGTTGTTGGAATGATCAGAAAAATGACCAGCGCACAGAACTTTCCCAGAAAGTCAGCGAGGAAAAAGCGATATGCCGTCTGTTTCTCTCTGGATGCCATGAACAGATACGTGAGCCCCCACACCAGAAAGCACAGGAAATATACAGAACTCATCCAGTTTACCAGCGGGATCTTGTGATCAAGTTCTAACAGCAGCTCATAATGCTTTCGGTGCTGTGTCAGAATTCTCGCGCCATAATATACTGACTGATTCCAGGCAAGTGCCAGCACCGGAAGCAGCCAGAACCGCCTGTTTTCCCTGAGGCTGAAAAGATATTTTTTTAAAAATGTCATTTACGGTCTCCATGTTTCTTTATTTTTGAGCGATTCAGTCGTTCACCCATTTTCACAGGAATTTCCTGTCCTCTCTCCGTCTGCTTGTACCATTTCAGCGGAAACTCGACTTCTCCTGGCTTCACCAGCAGAATGATCGTCGATCCACCATACTCAAAATAACCTTTCTCCTGTCCACGCTGAATCTCTGCCTTCTGATGAAGATTTCTGATTCGTCCGACAAGCATGGCTCCGACTTCCATCTGCACTACATCGCCATGATTCCCGGTGTGAAGCACGGTATACTCTCTCGCGTTTTCTACAAATACCGGTCTGTTTCTGAGTGCGATCGGACGGACGGTATGCAGTACTCCCGGCAGGAATACATTTTTTGATTTTGTACCCTGATCAAGATAGATATAACGGTGATAGTGGTTGACGCAAAGACGGAATACCAGGCAGGTTCCACCCTCATATTCTGCTGCAAGCACAGGATCTCTCAGCAGATCCGCTATACGATAACGGGATCTCTTTACCGGTACTACCAGACCGTCTTTGATCGGATAAATGCTGAGCAGTCCGTCACACGGCGCAATAAATGCCTCAGGATCCCGGTCGATCACACGGTATCCTTTTCTGATCTTTCTGCAGAAAAACTGATTGAAAGACTCGTATTTTATGTCCTCAAACTCTTCTAAACGGATGTGGTTCTTTCTGGCGAACCACGGAATCAGAAATCTGGAAGCTCTACTGTCACAGAAATTTCCGGCAATTCTGGAAATAGCTGGTCTTGTCAGAAACTTCAGAATGCATCTGCCGACAGCTGTCTCATACAAAAAATGTAACATAACTCTTCCTTCCTACTTCAGTACCATAAAAAACAACAGGATCAAAAAGTCCAGTGCTCCGATACCGATCATGATCAAAATCTCTCTGAGTCCCGGTTTCGGCACCTTGAATTTTGAGATGAATGCAATGCCAACCAGTAAGAGTCCTAAGAAATACAGCGGTGTAATATCTGCCGGCTGAATATACTGAATCGTCAGGATCAGCGGAAAGATGATCGCAGAGCTGGTCACGGGAAGTCCCTCATAATACTTTCTGCCGCCGCTCTCCTTCTTCTGACGCTCCTCCTCTGTAACATTGAAATATGCCAGTCGAATCAGGGCCGCGAGCAGGAAAAACAGCATGATCGCAATGGTAAGAATATTTAAAATGAGTCCATTGCAATTGATCCTCAGTTTGGATGCAACGCTCGGGATCGTCTCATATACTCTCAGCATCGCGCTGCCCACACAGATCGGCAGAACTCCAAAGGCAACCAGATCCGCAAGTGAATCGATCTGAACACCGAATTTTTTCTCCATCTCAGTTCGATCCTTTTTGGATCGGGCAACTCTTCCGTCAAACGCATCACACAGACCGCTGATCATCAGGAAGAAAATTCCCACATACGGATGTCCGTTTCCCTGTAGACTAAACAGTATTCCTGCCCCGGCAGATACCAGGGATGCATAAGTTAACCAGACTGTATAATCATAAAATCCCAACATTTCTCTTCGCTCTCCTCATAAAATATCCAATGATCGTAATAATTCCTCCGGTAAGAACACATCCGTAAAAAGTGATTCCGCGGCAGATCAATTCCATATTGACTGCCATCGATTCTCCCAGAAGATGTGTAAAACCATTCAGCATCATATAATCTGCCACTCCCATCGCTCCGGGAATCGGCATACTGTTTGATCCTACTGCGACAAAGCACTGCACAGCAACTGCTTTCAGTGCAAGCAGCAGATCTTTTTTCCATGCCATGAATATAAAAAAGGATACACCCAGCTGTGAAAGTCGCTGCAGAACGTTATATAAATAGACATCTGCTACGATCTTTCGATCTTTTGCAATGATCCCTGCGCATTCATGGTATCTCTCCATGGAGTGCATAAGCTTTCTTCTTCTCTTCTTTCCGTCTCTGACAAGCCTCAGTTTTTCTCCCAAACCGATCATCCAGTCACAGAAACGGTAGATGATATGTCCCCGGCGAATCAGCAGGTAGAACATTCCTGCAAGCAGCAGCAGAATAGCCAGCCCCACACCATAGAGTATTTTAAATTTTGTTGACAGCTCCACGAGCACATGACCAAAGATGCAGAAGCTGATCAGTGCCACACTCAGCAGTGCCACACAGTAAAAAATCAGGTTAAAAAGCAGTGTGATCGCCACCGCTGACCCGTTCATACCATCTTTGATCATAAAGTAGGCACTCGCCGGCTGCCCGCCCGAAGCAGAAGGCGTAATTGCAGAAAAATAGACATCTGCTGCTCCGTATACCAGACCCTCTCTCGGTTTTTTCTGAATATTCAGCGTTCTGGCGATTCTCAGAATCGCCTTTCCCTCAAACCAGATAAAGCCAAACATGCTGGCTATCGCAAGAAGGATCCATCTGATATCCATCTTCTGAAGGCTGGAAAAAAATTCATCCAGATTAAATGCTTTGCTTCTGCCTGCCACCATCGCGATACTGCCGATAGCAATTAAAAAAGATATCCCTGCCCATATGGTTTTCTTTCGATCCATTTTATCACTTTCTTTTATAATGTGGTGAAATAGTTTCCGTCGTCTTCCAGATTTTCAATATCATAAATCTGCCGCATCAATTTCCGGATCTGAGTATAATCTCTCTCCTTGGCAAATTTTCGAGCATTCTCGCGCATCATACGCAGATCTGACTGAAGGAGCTCTCTTATGCTTTCTGAGAATGCTTCCTTTTGCTGAATCAGATATACTGCGTTTCTGCCCTGCAATGCTCCGTCAAAGACTGCACTGTCTGATACTGCGACAGCTGCCCCGCAGGCCATCGCCTCGAGGACTGATCTCTCATCAGTTTCGCTCTCTGCGATAGAAAGAAGAAGATCACATCTCTGATAGGCATCTTTTCTTTCCGACGCACCGCTCCCGTCGATACTTTGAATATTCTCTGCGGATTCGTATGATCTGCTTCTGGCGGCGCCGACTGCGCTGCATTCTGCTCTGTTTCTCATCCATAGAAACAGAATCTCGGGACACTCTCCGGCAATCTTCAGATACGTTTTTGTGATTTTCCTATCTGAAAGATCATCCAGAAACAGTACTGTTTTTCTATGCTGCATTCTTCCAAAACTTTCATCCGGCGTAAAATAGGACGTATCTACCCCTTGCGGGACAATATAGATCTGTTTTTCTATGCCACAGCCTTCGAGAAGTTCCTTGAAGTAATGCGTTGGCGTTACAATAATTTCTCCCTGTTCATAAAAGCGTTTTTTCCATCTGCGGATCAAAGCACTGTTCGTTCCCCTTCTGTGAAACAACCACTTTGATTTTTCCGATGGACCGAAATAGTATATAATTTTTTTCCCATTCTTTTTGGCGTGCCAGGTCGCCGTGATCGCGGTCAGAAATACGGAACTGACCGTAATCATCTCCGAATGATTTTTAGAATTCATAGGTTTTCACTCCCGGTTTCCAAAACTTTTACGTTCAGCTTACGATATCATACTCTGTATATCTAAACAGACAGGAGTTATTTACCTAAACTTTACCTAAATTTTTTACATGTTCAGACGATAACCGACGCCTCGAATCGTCTCGATGATCTTAGGATCCTTGCTGTCATCCTCGATTTTTTCTCTGATCCGGTTTACATGCACCATCACCGTTGCGCTGTCTCCGACATAATCATATCCCCAGATTTTTTCAAACAGCTGCTCTTTTGAAAAAACCAGATTCGAATTTTCTGCAAGAAACAGCAGCAGTTCAAACTCTCTGTTCGGGAAGCGCAGTTCCTCCCCGGATTTGTAAACCTTATGGGATTCCGGAAAAATCCTGAGGTTTCCGACACGGATCTCCTTCTGCTCCACTGGTCTGGCAGAAAGCTGACGTTCATACTGCCGGATATTGGCACCGACTCTTGCGACCAGCTCTGCCGGATCAAACGGTTTACTGATATAATCGTCTGCTCCCTGATTTAATCCCCTGATCTTATCAAAGGACTCAGATTTTGCTGTCACCATAATGATCGGCATCGGATAGATATCTCTGATTTCCTGACAGATCTGATAGCCGTTTTTTCCAGGAAGCATGAGATCCAGAAGTATCAGATCATAAGTATTCTCCTGCAGGATCTCCTGAATATGATCACCGTTTTTCAGAATCGATACCCGATAACCACTGTTTTCCAGATACACCTGCTCCACCATCGCAATGTCTTCATCATCTTCGATAATCAAAACATGATAATCTCTCGCCATTGTTATCCTTCCCCCTGTGCAGACGGAAAATCAAATCTAATTTCCAGTCCGTCATTATTTTTTGCAGTGACATTTCCTGACATGGCTTCTGTCAGGTATTTTACGATATGAAGTCCAAGACCGTTTCCCTCTGTCTCATTTCGAGACTCATCTGCGCGATAAAATTTTTCAAAGATATGCGTCAGCTTATCTTCCGGAACACCTTCTCCGTTATCTGTGACCCAGAGATAGACTCTGTCAGCCTTGGTACTGAGATTGATACTGATCACCAGATCATCACGTTTCGCATACTTTTTACTGTTTTCGATCAGATTGTCCAGGATTCTCTCCATCTCTTTTCTGTCGATCTCAGACGCTATGCCGTCTCCTGTTTTATGAAAATAATACTGGATTCGTTCCTCATCCATCACTCTTCTTTTTTCGATGTATTCCTGCAGATACTCACTCCAGTTTACCCGCTGCAGATGTACCGGCATATTTCCGGTTTCTATCTTGGAGAAATAGAACAGCTGATCCAGCAGATGATTCATTTCCACAGAACGCCGGAACGCGATCTCCAGAAACTTCTTCTGGATCTCCGGTGTTTTTGCCACTCCGTCGAGCAGTCCCTTCAGGGTGCCCTGTATCGCTGTCAGCGGTGTTCTTAAATCGTGCGAAATACCGGCCACCATGTCCGTTCTCGCCTTCTCATACTCTCTCTGCTGCTTTCTTGCCTTCGCCACCTCATGCTGCATATCATTAAAGGAAAGACAGACATCTTCAAATTCATAGTCTCCGTGGTATTGGATATTTTCGGAATAATTTTCTTCTTTGATACGATCTGCCGCCTCACTGAGCAGCTGCAGCGGCTCCATGATCCTTTTGCTCAGCCGCCGCATAAAAAAGCTGCTGACGATGCTGAGCACGGAGATAAAGATCGAAAGGATCGCTGTTACATACATGATAGAGCGAAGAATTCGCCTCAATGGAGATACCAGCGGCACTTCGTTTTCATTAAACACATACAGTTCCCTGTTCGATTCAGAGAATTTCCGCGTCATGATCGTCATACCGCTCATGATAAAGGTATGGATCTCGCTATCATCTATAATAAAATCGTGCAGCTGACGCTGGTCGGCGGAGGACAATTCGAGATTCAGAAAAACTGTTTTTCGTTTTTTCTGTGTGACCCACAGATAAAAATTCTGTTCTCTCAGTTTTTCTGCCAGCTCCACGATCTGTGCAGAATCCGACAGACTGCTCTGCTCAATAATTTCATACACCTCTGAGCTGTTCGAGGCGAGTTCTGAATTTTTGACCAGATTCGGTTTGTTCTGAAACTGATAGAGCAGATAGACCCCGCCCAGGATCAGAAATGCACTGAGCATGACGACAATGATCATGATCGTGTTTGAGCGGAAAATATATTTTTGTATGCTTTTCTGTTTCATTTCCTCAGCTCCTCGCTTTCTTTCACATTTTAAATATAATTCTAATATGAATTGAGCACTTCGTCAAAGCAACTGACTACTCTCTACGGCAAGCCGTGGAGGTTCTTACTGATGACATTATGCAGTGATCGTACATCATT
>JAUNAF010000005.1 GCA_030527715.1 Eubacteriales bacterium | reverse complement strand
CTGCGTATGTCTATGGACGGTATTTTCGAATGACAGCCTCAGCGACCTTACACCCGTCCATTGCCGCTGACATGATACCGCCAGCATATCCGGCTCCCTCTCCGCACGGATAAATCCCCTTTATATTGGAAAGGAATTCCTCATCTCGTGAAATGCGGACCGGCGAGGAGGTACGGCTTTCTACGCCGAGCAAAAGTGCGTCCGGCATTGCATAGCCTTTGATCTTTTTATCAAAACAGCAGATTCCCTGCTCAAGTGCATCGCCAAGAAACTCGGGAAAGATCTCTCTGACATTTGCCAGATGGTATGCCCCTTTCACGCAGGGAGAGACTGTACCGAGCTGCTCTGTCTTTCTGTGATGGACAAAATCCTCAAATCTCTGTACAGGGATTCCGCCCTCACCGATACGAAATGCCGCTTCCTCCAGATCTCTCTGAAATGCAACACCGCCTAAAACTCCTTCGTGTCCGAAATCCTCCGGCGTAACTGTCACGATCAGTGCGGTATTTGCATTTCTGCTGTCTCTGGCTCTGTAACTCATTCCATTGACCGCAGTCCGTCCCGCTTCTGACGATGCATTTACGACATAGCCGCCCGGACACATGCAGAAGGAGTACACGCCTCTTCCGTTCTCCAGCTTTGCAGTCACTTTATAATCTGCAGCGCCGAGATGCTCCGGATGCTCTGTGCCGTACTGTGATGCATTGATGAAGGTCTGCGGATGCTCCATTCGCACACCGACCGCAAAGGATTTCGGCTCCATCTGCAGCTGTCGTTCATGCAGCATCGCAAAGGTATCTCTCGCACTGTGACCGATCGCCAGTACCAGCACCTCACACGGGAGGATTTCATCGTCATTGACACGAATTGCCCTGACCGCACCGTTCTCCAGCACAAGATCTGTCATCTGAGACTGAAACCGCACATCTCCGCCAAGACGGATGATCTCTTCTCTCAGATTTTTCACCACATTCTTTAAGACATCTGTTCCGATATGCGGTTTGTTTACATATAAAATATCCGGATCTGCACCGGCAGCGACAAAATTTTCAAGGACAAACTTCGATCTGCCCTGCTTGTCGTTAACCAGTGTATTCAGCTTTCCATCTGAAAAGGTACCTGCTCCGCCTTCACCGAACTGTACATTGGAAGCAGGATCCAGCTCACCCGTTTTCCAGAAACGCTCCACGCTCTCTGTTCTCTGCTCTACGCACTCTCCGCGCTCCAGCAGAATCGGACGATAGCCTTCGCGGGCCAGCAAAAGTGCGCAGAACAGACCTGCCGGTCCGCTTCCGATGACCACCGGGCGCTGCTTCAACTGCTGTTCTCCTGATTCTGGCAGCCGATAGAGTACATCCTTTGCGACAGATACCTGCGCATTTCTGGCTTTTTTCAGCACACGTTCTTCCTGGTCTACCCGGACATCCACAGTCATGACATAGAACAACTCCGGTTTCTTTCTCGCATCCAGCGATCTTTTTCTGATCACCAGCTCCTGAATCTGTTTTTCAGAAATACGCAGCTGTTTCGCAGCCTTTCGTTTTAACCCTGCCTCGGTATCTGTGATGGCAGCTTTCAGGTTTGTTATTCGAAGCATTCTTTCTTCTCCTCTTTCTCTCCTGCTGCATTCCTTCCGGCCACAGCACCGGAGGACCATGCCCACTGCAGGTTGTATCCGCCGCATTTTCCGTCGACATCGATCAGTTCTCCGGCGAAATAGATTCCCGGGCATCTGGTCGACTCCAATGTTCCGACAGCGAGTTCTGCCGTATCTACTCCTCCCGCACAGACCTGGGCCATCTCACAGCCCTTATTTCCTGTGACGGCGAGGGTAAATTCCTTGACCTGCACAGCCATACGATCCAGCTCCTTCTCTGTGAGCATCTCTGCACGCTGTTCCGGCCGCAGATCCATCCGCTGCAGCAGTACCGGGATCATTTTCGCAGGGAGCAGTCCTGTCAGATACTTTCCGACACTGTCATCCGCCGGGCGGGTAAGAAGCTCCCTCTTAAGCTCCTCCATTGTCAGTGCCGGCATCAGATCCAGCCTCAGCTGTGCCTGTTCACCGGCATTTATCGCATCGATCGCATAACGGCTGAGCTGAAATACACAGATTCCGGAAATACCATACTCTGTCCACTGCACCTCACCGACTTCCGAAGTGATCTCTCTCCACGGATCCTTGCTGCCTTTTCTGATCTCCAGCGTCACGCGGGATCTCATGCGCAGTCCTGCCAGCTTCTTTACAAATCTGTCTCCAGAGATCAGCGGTGTCAATGCTTCATGGACCGGAACGATCCTGTGTCCCAGCTGCTCTGCAAGCTGATAGCCTCCGCTCCCCGCACCGGTCGCCGGGGCTGCCTTGGAACCTGCTGCAATGACCACAGCATCTGCCTCGTAATGCCAGCCCTGTGTGAGAACAGACCACTCGCCGTTCTTTCTCTCTATGGAAACAGCTCTTTCGTTTGTTTTCAGTTTCACTTTCTTTCGTCTGCATTCCGCAAGCAGGATCTCAACGACTGCAGATGCCTGTCCGACCAACGGATAGACATAGCCGTCCCTGTCCGTCAGAAGCAGTCCGGCAGCCCGGAAACAGTCCAGGGTATCCTGTACGGAAAACTTCGCAAATACCGCATCCGTGAACTTCTTATCTGCACCGCGGTAGCGCTTCGGGTCCGACTGATCCAGATTTGTCAGATTGCATCTGCCGTTTCCGGTGACCAGCAGCTTTTTTCCCGGCTTTTCATTCGCCTCAAGAAGCGTTACCCTCGCTCCGCATTCAGCAGCCTTGACAGCAGCCATCAACCCTGCAGCCCCGCCTCCGATCACAACGACTCTTCTCACAGCGTTACCAGATTCTTTTCGGTCAGACGCTGCAGCGATTTCAGAATTCCGAGTTTTGCATGTCCCCATGTTAAACCTCCCTGGAAATACACCGCATACGGCGGCTTGATCGGGCCGTCCGCACTCAGTTCGATCGAGGATCCCTGCACAAAGGCACCTGCTGCCATGATCACATCACTGTCATAGCCCGGCATTGCCCAGGGTTCCGGAGTTACATAGCTGTCAACCGGTGCAGCAGCCTGAATTCCCTCACAGAAAGCAATGACACCTTCCGGAACACCAAACGTGACTGCCTGGATAATGTCATGTCTGGACTCTGTTCCGTTCGGCACTACAGCGAATCCAAGACGCTCATAGATATTCGCTGCAAAGATCGCACCCTTTAATGCAGATGCCACCACCGTCGGAGCAAGAAACAGTCCCTGATAAAAGTCCTTGTTCACACCGAGTGTTGCGCCGACCTCTTTGCCCAGTCCCGGAGAAGTCAGACGGTAAGCAGCCTGTTCAATGCACTCTGCAGTACCTGCAATATAGCCTCCTACCGGTGCAAGACCGCCGCCCGGATTTTTGATCAGAGATCCAACTACCATATCAGCACCGTAATCACTCGGCTCCTCACACTCTACAAACTCACCGTAGCAGTTGTCGACCATAACGATCAGATCGCTGCGAATGCTCTTGATAAAGGCGATCGCCTCACCGATCTGTGCAACGGAGAGCGTCGGACGTGTCTGATAACCCTTGGAACGCTGGATCTCGATCATTTTTGTGCGGTCATTGATCGCTGCACGGATCCCCTCAAAGTCAAAGGAGCCGTCTGCGAGAAGATCTACCTGTGCATAGGTCACTCCATACTCTGCAAGGGATCCCTTGGACGGTCGGATACCGATGACCTCCTCCAGGGTATCATACGGCTTTCCTGAGACGGAAAGAAGCTCATCCCCCGGACGGAGGTTGGATGCAAGTGCCAGAGCCAGTGCATGGGTTCCGCAGGTGATCTGCGGACGGACCAGTGCTGCCTCGGTATGAAAGATCTTTGCATAGACCTCTTCCAGCGTATCACGGCCGATATCATTATAGCCGTAGCCGGTTCCGGACTGAAAACATTCCGCACTCACGCGGCAGTCCTGCATGGCCTTGATGACCTTGAGCTGGTTATATTCTGCCACCTCATCGATCCTGGCAAATCTTTCCTTTAATTCCTCTTCTACTTTGCTTCCAAATTCATAAACCTTTCGGCTGATGCCAAGAGACTCATACATTGCTTCTGTTGGAGTCATTATGATACAATTCCTTTCTCTTCCAGTATTCTTTTCATTTCATCCAGGATACGCCTGTCATCATAGGCAAATTTCTGCTTATCTACCCAGCAGATCTCCCGTTCTCTCTTAAACCAGGTGATCTGACGTTTCGCAAAATGCCTCGTATCCCGCTTAATACGGTAGACCGCCTCCTCCAGAGTACAGTCACCGTCCAGATAATCCAGTATTTCCTTGTAGCCCAGTCCCTGCATAGAGACCATCTCTCTATGGCAGCCGCCGGCCTTCAGCTTCCTGACCTCGTCGACCAGGCCATCCTTTAGCATCTGATCCACGCGCTCATCTATGCGCTCATACAGCTTTGCCCTCTCGTCATTCAGCACAAAGTAGGCAAAGCAGTACGGCGACTGTTTCTGCCGTTCCCGCTCATTGTGTACGGAAATCGGCTCTCCGGTCTCCCTGTAATATTCCAGGGCCCGGATCACTCTTTTGACATTGTTGGCATGGATCTCTGCCGCAGAAACCGGATCTACTTCCGCAAGCATCCTGTGAAGTTCTTCCGCCCCGCATCTTTTCGCAAGCTCCTCCAGCTCCTGCCTGCAGCTGCTGTCCTCGCCGTTCTCTGTAAAATCGATATCATAGAGCACCGCCTGTATGTAAAAGCCTGTTCCCCCGACCAGAATCGGGATCTTTCCGTGCTCGTAGATAGTCTCTATACATTCCTTCGCTCTCTGCTGAAAACGGACGACGTGAAAGTCCTCCGAAGGATCAAATTCATCGATCAGATAATGCCGGATGCCTCCCATCTCCTCGGGACGCACTTTTGCGGATCCAATATCCATGCCGCGGTATACCTGCATGGAATCCGCTGATATGATCTCTCCGCCGACCATCTTTGCCAGTTCCACAGACAGCTTCGTTTTTCCGACAGCTGTAGGACCGGTCAGAACGATCAGGGGTCTTCTTTCTTCTCTCATACTATCCTCCCTCCCGGATATTCCGGGATCTCCGCTGCCCGATTCTACAGTACACGCTTGAACTTTCGCTCCATCTCATATTTTGACATCATCACGATCGTCGGACGTCCGTGCGGACAGTGGTAGGGATTTTCCAGTGTCATCAGCTCATCGATCAGCGCACGCGCCTCTGCCTCAGACATCCTGTGATTGCCTTTGACAGCAGCCTTGCAGGACATCGTCGCGATGCGGTCATCGATCAGCTCTGTCTTGGCTGTCTCCGGCTGGGCTGCCAGATCATCCAGCATTTCCAGAAACAGCTCATCCTTCGCAATACCGAACAGATTGTCCGGCACGGCGCGAAGTGCATATTCTTTTCCTCCAAAGGCTTCGATCTCAAAGCCGATCGAGGTGAAATGATCCATATATTTCTTCAGCAGTGTCTCCTCGGTCATAGACAGCGTCAGAATGATCGGCGGATTCAGATACTGTGAAGTATACTGCCTGCTGCTCAGCGTTTTTCTCATACGCTCATACAGCACCTTCTCGTGAGCCGCATGCTGATCGATCATATAGAGCTGATCACGAAACTCCACCAGCCAGTAGGTGGAAAACACCTGACCGATGATCCGATGCTCCTTGACATGCTGCGGATCCAGAAGCTTCTCGGTAAAGAAATCTTCCTGATATGGCACAAAATTTTCGGAAGTCTCTGTCTGAGCCTTTTTCTCCTCTGCAGGTTTTTCCGGTACGGTCTCAGGTATATTCTTCACAGGTTCCGTATGCTGCGGCTCTTTTGGCATAGAAACCTTTTCTGCACTAAAGAAAGGCTGATCTCGCAGGATCTGTTCTTTCGCCTGAACGGATCTCTCCATCGCCTGCTGCACATAGCTGTTCTGTTTCTGCAGACGCTTCTGTTCAAACGGTTCCGGAATACTCTTAGGAAGGACCGGCTTTTCCTGCGCCTCCCGCTCACGCTTTCCGATCTCCACCTGAGGAATCAGTTCCCGCGCCGTCAGCGTATCGCGCACTGCATCATAGATAAACCGGTACATTCCCTCATTGTCCGCAAACCGAAGCTCCATCTTCGTCGGATGGACATTGATGTCAAGCAGTTCCCCCGGGATCTCCAGATGCAGAGCAGTAAACGGATATTTATGCTTCATCATAAAGGACTGATAGGCATCCTCGATCGCCCTGGAGATCACACTGCTCTTGATATATCTTCCGTTGACAAAATAATTCTCATAATTGCGGTTTCCTCTGGAGATCATCGGTTTGCCGATAAAACCGGTCAGTCTGATCTCATCCTTCTGTGCGGAGACCTCCAGAAGCTGTGAGGTGATCTCACGGCCGTAAATGTTGTAGATGATATCCTTTAATCTGTGATTTCCGGAGGTGTGAAGCTTCGTCTGCCCTCCGGCAATAAATTTAAAGGAAATCTTTGGATTGGCAAGGGCCATTCGCTCCATCAGATCACTGACATAGCCGGCCTCCGTCTGTGCGGATTTCAGAAACTTCCTGCGTGCCGGAGTATTAAAGAAGATATTCCGAACCAAAAATGTCGTTCCTGCCGGCGCGCCGATTTCCTCGCAGTCCTTCTCCCTGCCGCCTTCAATAAAATAATGCACTCCAGTGAGTTCCTCCGGGGTGCGTGTGATCAGTTCTACCTGGCAGACTGCTGCGATACTCGAGAGTGCTTCTCCGCGGAATCCGAGAGAATGCACGCTCAGCAGATCCTCCACCGTTCGGATTTTGCTGGTGGCATGCCGCAGAAAAGCAAGTGGAACCATCTTCGGATCAATGCCGCTGCCGTTGTCCGTGATACGGATAAAGGAGGTCCCGCCGTCCTTGATCTCCACAGTCACTGCATTTGCACCGGCATCGACAGCATTCTCCACCAGCTCCTTAACGATCGAAGCCGGGCGTTCGATCACTTCCCCGGCTGCGATCTTATCAATTGTCTGCTGGTCCAGAACAGCGATTTCATTCATCGTATCCTACTCCTTTCCGCCCCAGCGGTTTTTCAGACGACTCTGCAGGCGGTTCAGCACATTGAGCGCCTCCAGCGGAGTCAGATTGCTGATCTCTATCTCTTCAAGTTCCTTCAATACATCCTGATCGCTCACGGTCTCAAAGAGCGTCATCTGTTCCAGATCCACCTGATCGTATTTCTGTGTCTTTTTGGAGGATTTTCCCTTTTCCTTTACTTCACGGGTGATATTCACTGCCTCCGTGATATCTGCATTGCTGAGCTCCTCCACCAGCTCTTTGGCGCGCTGGATCACGCTGTCAGGTACACCGGCCAGCTTTGCGACCTGAATACCGTAGCTCTTATCCGCTCCGCCCTTCACGATCTTTCTGAGGAAGACGATGTCATCCCCCTTCTCTTTTACCGCAATACAGTAGTTGTTGACATTGGAGAGCTTGCCCTCCAGCTCCGTCAGCTCATGATAATGTGTCGCAAACAGTGTCTTTGCGCCAAGCAGCTTTGGATTGCTGATATGCTCGACCACCGCCCAGGCGATACTCAGACCGTCGAAGGTGCTTGTGCCGCGTCCGATCTCATCAAGGATCAGCAGGCTGTCCGAGGTCGCATTGCGCAGGATGTTCGCCACCTCCGTCATCTCGACCATAAAGGTACTCTGTCCGCTGGCGAGATCATCGGAAGCTCCGACACGGGTAAAGATACGGTCCACGATACCGATCTTTGCCGAGGATGCCGGGACAAAGGATCCGATCTGAGCCATCAGCACGATCAGTGCTGTCTGACGCATATAGGTGGATTTTCCTGCCATATTCGGGCCGGTAATGATCGCGATACGGTTCTTTCCGTTATCCAGGAAGGTATCGTTTGGAATAAACATATCATTGGCGGTCATCTGTTCAACGACCGGATGACGTCCGTCCCGGATCTGGATCGTGCCCTTTGTGTTCATCTTCGGGCATACATAATTGTTTCTCTCTGCGACTACGGCGAGAGACGCAAATACATCCAGTGCTGCCACAGCCTTCGCTGTTTTCTGGATCCTGGAGATCTGACTGCTCAGCTGATCTCTCACTTCACAGAACAGCTGGTATTCCAGCGCTGTCAGACGGTCCTCTGCTCCGAGGATCATGTCCTCCAGTTCCTTCAGCTCCGGTGTGATGAAACGCTCCGCGTTGGTAAGCGTCTGTTTTCTTGTATAATAATCCGGCACCTGATCGAGGTAGGAATTGGTCACCTCAAGATAATAGCCAAAGACCTTATTGTATTTTACGCGGAGATTCTTAATGCCCGTGGCTTCGCGCTCCTTGCTCTCAAGCTCTGCCAGCCAGGACTTTCCGTCTGTTCGGGCACTTCTGAGGCGGTCGACCTCCTCATGAAATCCTTCACGGATCATGCCTCCGTCACGCACGGAGATCGGCGGTTCCTCCTCAATGGAGCGTTCCAGCAGATCACAGAGATCCTCAAGTGCATCGAGATCTTCTCTTATATTTTTCAGCTGTTCTCCCTGGGTATCACCGAGGATCAGATAGATCGACGGCAGCATGCGCAGAGAATTGCGAAAAGCGATCAGATCTCTCGGATTCGCCGTCTGGTAGCTGATCTTACTGATCAGTCGCTCAAGATCATAGATCGGCTGCAGATACTCTCTGAGCTCCTCACGCAGGATGGCATTCTCCTTCAGCTCACGCACAGCCTCCTGCCTGCTCACGATCTCCTCCAGATCGATCAGCGGCTGTTCCACGAAGCTGCGGAGCATACGGGCTCCCATCGCTGTCTTTGTCTTATCCAGAACCCAGAGCAGAGATCCTCTTTTCTGTTTTTCTCGCATAGTCTCCGACAGCTCCAGATTTCGTCTTGTCGAGCTGTCGATCAGCATATATTTACCGGCTGCGTAAGGGATCAGCCGGATCAGGTTATCGATGGATTTTTTCTGCGTTTCCATAAGGTACTCAAGCAGCGCACCGCTTGCAGTGATCCCGCAGGTATAGTCAGCCAGCCCAAGTCCCTGCAGTGTGCTGACTGCAAAATGCTTTTTCAGGGTCTTCTGACAGAGTTCCTCATCAAAATACCAGTCTGCCAGCTCGTAGATGGAAATGCCGAGCCGGCTCTTGAAATCTTCAATATCGATGCCGCTCACATAGAACGACGGATTGCAGATGATCTCCGACGGAAGATATCTGGAGATCTCATCCAGAAGCTTGCGGTCGGTGTCCACCTCCGTCACAAAATATGCTCCGGTCGTAATGTCCGCAACTGAGATTCCGTACTTGTCGCCCATATAGACGATACACATCAGATAATTGTTCTTGGTCTCGTCAAGCGCCATCGTATCCAGTGTGGTACCGGGTGTTACGATTCGCACGACTTCACGCTTCACGATCCCCTTTGCCGCCTTCGGATCCTCGACCTGCTCACAGATCGCTACCTTATAGCCTTTGGAGACCAGCTTGTTCAGATAGCTGTCCACTGCATGAAACGGCACTCCGCACATCGGAGCACGCTCCTCAAGACCACAGCTCTTTCCGGTGAGCGTGATCTCCAGTTCTTTTGAGGCTGTCAGTGCATCCCCAAAAAACATCTCATAAAAATCGCCGAGACGGTAAAATAAGATACAGTCCGAATACTGTTTTTTTGTTTCTATATATTGCTGCATCATCGGTGTCAGTCCCTCTGTTGAGGGCAGTGATGCCATATTGCTGCTGTTTTTCATTCCTGCTCCATTTGTCTTATCTGCTTTCTTTCCCAATAACATGGGGTATCATAGCATTATTTTCCCTCGGATGCAAGAAAGTTTGTCCTCTGTTTCCGCAGCAGTTCCGCTAATTTCTCCTCTGCATGCACAGCGGCAGCTCCAGTCCGTTCTCCTCAAGGAGCTTCTGATCCGACAGGATCTCCTCCGTCGGACCGTCGCAGATGATTTTTCCGCCTGCCATCAGGATCGTACGGCTGCAGGTATCGAGTATCATATCCAGATCATGTGATGCAATGATCTTCAGATGCTCAAACGAGTTCAGGATCCGGATCAGATTTCTGCGGTTTCTCGGATCCAGTGCGACAGAAGGCTCGTCCATCAGAATGATATCCGGTGTCATAGAGAGAATAGTCGCGATCGAAACCAGCTTTTTCTCTCCGCCGGACATCTGATACGGATGACGGTCCTTTAAATAAGAGATACCGACGGTCTCCAAAGCCTCATTTACCCTTCTTTCCACTTCCTTCTCCGGCAGTCCGTAGTTTCTCGGTGCAAACGCAATGTCCTCATAGGCCGTGGACATGAACAGCTGACTGTCCGAATCCTGAAAGACATATCCGATCTTTTCGCGGATCTGTGAGAGCGTCTCTTTCTGGAGCGGGATCTCTTCCACGCGAATCGCCCCCTCAAATCCCGGATGCAGTCCGACCATCAGCTTTAACAGAGTGGATTTTCCGACACCGTTGGCGCCGACCAGTCCGACCGAATCATGTTCGCCGGCATGAAAAGAGACATCATCCAGTATCCTTCTTCCCTTCTCATAGCCAAAGGAAAGATGTTCCACATCAATATGTATATGACTCATGCAAAAATTCCTCCTACCAGATTTCCAAGAACCAGGATCACCGGGATCCTGCGAAACAGTCCGAACAGCAGTCCCCAGACCGCAAAATACAGAAGATCCGTGCGCCGCATCCGGTGCTTCTCTCCCACATATTTGAATTCTCCGCGGTATCCGCGCAGTGTCATACTCTCAAACACATCGTTTGCCCGGTCTATGCTGCGCAGAAGCAGCTGTCCGGTCAGAGAGCCCCAGACCTTAAAGTGCACACCTTTCTGATTCGGTGCCCTGAGTGCATAGGCCTGTGTTATACGGTTCACTTCCTCAAGAAGCAGTGTAATGTAGCGGTAGGTCAGCAGAATCTGTGTCACCAGGATCGTTGGCACATGCAGCAGGCGAAGCGCATAACAGATGCTCTCGATCGTTGTCGTTGCGATCAGAATATAGGAAGCCAGTACCGCAAAACTGCCCTTCATCATCAGGGTCAGCATGGAGAGCACGCCGGCATTCAGATGCAGTCCTCCGATTTCCACCGGGATCCTGTCGAAGAACGGATTTACGATTCCGACTGCACAGACGATCGGCAGAACCACACGCAGACGCCAGAGCGCATCCTTAAAAGAAAGCTCTGCGAGCTGAAAACTGATAAAGAGATAGACTCCCATCGCTGCGAGCCCGATCAGATCATATTTAGAATAGGAAACGACCATCGCAATATAAAGGATGGTCAGACACAATTTAACCAGTGGATGAATCTGATTCACCCACTGGTCTCTTGATGCAAGTTTTTCTAAATGATGTATTTCATAAATTGCACTGTTTATCTTACTCATGCTGTCTTTTTCTTTCTGAAGAATCTGAAGGCATAACAGGAACAGGTACATAATAACACAACTACCAGTCCTCCTACAATACCTGAGAAGGTCGTGCCTAACGCAGAATCCGAATTTTTGAACGCATAGTCCGGCAGCAGGGATGTCGCCTCCTGTGCGGAAGCCGCAGCCTCATAGATACCGCCCTCTGCCTCAAGCTCTGTACTTCCTGCCACACGCTCCATGGACCACTCCAGTCCATCCGGATTGGAGGATGCAAACAGTGACAGACCTCCGCCGATCAGTACTGCCGCAACCGCCAGAACAGCAATCGTTTTCTTAAAGGAAAATCTTCCGGCACCGCTGCTCTCTCCCTCAGCTGCAAACAGCAGCTCCGGTCTTGCCTCATAGACAAATACCAGCACAGCCGCAGTGATCAGTCCTTCCACCAGACCGATGGCCAGATGGATCGGCTGCATGGTGGAGACGAACACTCCGAATGGAAGCTCCGTAATACCGGAGGCAAGGGTCTCCAGTGTGACACTGAACGCACCCATCTGCAGCGTCAGTACGCAGCCAAGGATAGATGCAAGGATGATCTTCGCTCTGGAAGCTCCCTTTTTCATCATCGGCTTCCAGATCAGCAGTGCCCCGATAAAGCAGCCGTAAAAGGCCATGTTCCAGACATTGCAGCCGAAAGCAAGCAGTCCTCCGTCCGCAAACAGCAGACACTGGATCAGCAGCACGCCGATCATTGTCAGGAAACCTGCATACGGACCCAGCAATGCCGATAACAGCATTCCTCCGCACAGATGTCCGCTGGAGCCGGTTCCCGGAATCGTGAAATTGATCATCTGTGTTGCAAACACAAATGCACCCATCACGCCCATGATCGGGATCTTCTTCGCATCATTTTCCTCTCTCACTTTTTTTACTGAGTAGCCTGCCGCTGCAGCAGAACAGACATACATCGTTCCAGCCACTGCCGGTGCTACCAGTGCATCCGCCATATGCATAATCGATATCCCCCTTTGATGTTTGATTTCTAACACCCATTTTACCAGTATTATTGCACTATGCAAGCCCCCTTGGGGGATATTTTTTATCAAATTAGCACAAAAAAGAGGCGTTTCCCGAAGGATACGCCTCTTTCTTATCTGCATCTGTTTACGATATTCTCTTACTGAGCGTCAACGTAAGCAACTGCGCTGTCTGCAGCGATACGTCCGAATACAACGATATCTGCCACTGCATTACCGCCGATACGGTTTCCGCCGTGAACACCGCCGGTCACCTCGCCTGCTGCGAACAGCCCCGGGATTACCTCTCCGTCGGTATTGATCACTTCTGCGGAAGTATTGATCTTCACGCCGCCCATGGTATGATGGATACCCGGTGCGATCTTAATTGCATAGTACGGAGCAGTGCTCAGATCATGATCCATACCTGTAGTTCTTCCGAACTCAGCATCGTTCTGATCTGCTACTGCCTGATTCCAGGTCTCAAGGGTGGAAGCAAGTGTTGCCGGATCGATCTCCAGCTGCTCTGCAAGACCCTCGATCGTATCAGCCTGAACGGTCAGACCATTCTTTACGTACTTCTCGATCGCCTTTAAGTTGTCGCGAAGATTCTGATCAAAGATAATGTAAGCATAGCAGCCTTCCTGCTCCAGTTCTGCTGCAGATACCTTATCTCTGGTAAGCAGCTCGTCTGTGAAACGTACGCCGGACTGGTTTACCAGGATCGCACCGTCACCGCGGACACTCTCAGTGATCAGCATGCTGGTGGACTGCTCTACGGTCGGGTGAAGCTGGATCTGGTCAATATCAACAAGATCAGCGCCTGCTGCCTGAGCCATTACGATACCGTCGCCGGTTGCACCCGGTGCGTTGGTGGTTACAGTTCCCTTCAGGTCCGGGCGATACTGAGTATACATCTCCTCGTTTGCGCCGAATCCGCCGGTGGTAAGGATCACTGCATCAGCATTGATGGTGTAATCAACGGTCTTGGAAGAAGCCTTCACGCCTTCTACTTTACCGTCGTTTACGATCAGCTCTTCAGCCTTGGTATCATACATAACATTGATACCAAGCTCATCTACGGTCTCCAGGAAAGCTGCTACCAGGTACTCACCTACGCCGGAACCATCTTCCGGAGCGTGGATTCTTGCATTGGTAGCTCCGCCGGAGAAGGAAACCTTCGGAAGCGGTGCTCCGATGGAATCCAGCCAGTCGATGCCTGCTGCAGAATTCTCTGCCATAGTAGTTACCAGATCGATGTTGTTGATCTGATGTCCGCCTTCCATGGTATCATCGATGAACTGCTGAATGCTGTCCTCGATGCCCTGCTCTTCCTGATAATGAGTCTCTGCCGCGTTCATACCGCCGGTAGCCTTGGTGGTATTACCGCCCGCATAAGGCATCTTCTCAAGAAGGATAACCTCCTTGCCTGCCTGTGTAGCGTTGATCGCAGCGGTCATACCTGCTCCGCCTGCACCAACGATCACGATATCTGCCTCCAGAGTCTCCTCTGTACGCTCAACATCCTCAGCATCCTCAGCACTTCCCATGGAAGCAACATCAGCACCAGCCTGCTCAAGTGCAGCAGTTGCGGCTGTGATGATCGCAGCACTGGTAACAGAAGCTCCGCTGATACCGTCTACATTCGGGGTCTGTGCTGCCAGGATCTCATCATCCAGACGATCTACAGCTACTCCACCCAGTTCCGGTGTCTCGCCGTCACCAACGATCTCGACACTCTGAATGCTGGTCTCATCTACGGTTACGGTTACGGTCACCTCGCCGCCAAATCCCTGCTCGGTCACGCTGTAGGTACCCGGAGTCATGGATACTGACTCTGCAGATACCGGAAGCAGCATGGATGCGCTCAGGATACCTGCAAGAAATAATGTCAGAACTTTTTTCTTCATTTACTCTCTCTCCTTTCTCTTTCCGTGCCATCAAAGGCATCTTTCTGTACAAATGTACAGTAATTAACATCTTACCAAATTGTGATTTATTTGTCAATTGCATTCAGTTGCTTTCAACTAACTTTTTACAGAATCCAGTTACACCCGTTTTCTCCGTTTCCGAATATTTCCTATTTCTTTTTTATTTGAGATAGGCTATAATACAGAGCGATGCATTTCAGAAACCAAGAAAAAAGAAATTAAGAGGATTTTATTTTGAACAGACAGCAGTATTATTCTGATTTATTCCGTCAGCTTTCCGTTCCTTCCGAGGAACCGCTGCGTCAGCAGTATTTTATCGACAAGCTGCGTATCTTTATGTTTGGCCTTCCGCCAAAATACACCATCCCTGTAGACTCCGAGGAGCTCGCCTCCGCAAAACCGCTGGTGCGCCGCACCGCCTGTGTTTCCACCTTCGGCTGTCAGATGAATGCCAGAGACAGTGAAAAACTCTCAGGCATCCTTCAGGAGATCGGCTATGAGATCATCGAGGACGAAAAGGCTGATTTCGTGCTCTACAACACCTGCACCGTCCGCGAGAATGCAAATATGCGTGTCTACGGCCGTCTGGGCGTCTTAAACGGCTACAAAAAGAAAAATGACCAGATGCTGATCGCTCTCTGCGGATGCATGATGCAGGAAACTCAGGTCGTAGAGAAACTGAAAAAGAGCTACCGCTTTGTGGACCTGATCTTCGGCACACACAATCTCTACAAATTTGCCGAGCTTCTCTCCGACCGTATCGACAGTGGCGAGATGGTCATCGATATCTGGAAGGATACCACACAGATCGTTGAGGATCTTCCGGTAGACCGTAAGTATCCGTTCAAGTCCGGTGTCAACATCATGTTCGGCTGCAACAATTTCTGCAGCTACTGTATCGTTCCGTATGTGCGCGGACGTGAGCGTAGCCGCCGTCCGATGGATATCATCCGTGAGATCGAGAATCTTGTGGCAGACGGGGTTGTCGAGGTCATGCTTCTGGGTCAGAATGTCAATTCCTACGGCAAAAATCTTGAGGAGCCGATGACCTTTGCACAGCTTCTTCAGGAAATTGAAAAGATCGAAGGGCTCGAGCGCATCCGCTTTATGACCTCTCATCCGAAGGATCTCTCTGATGAACTGATCGAGGTCATGGCAAACTCCAAAAAGATCTGCCGCCACATGCATCTTCCGCTCCAGTCCGGCAGCAGCCGTATCCTGAAGCTGATGAACCGCCGCTATGATCAGGAGCGCTATCTCTCACTGGTTGAAAAACTTCGCAAGGCGATTCCGGACATTGCCATCACCACAGATATCATCGTCGGTTTCCCGGGTGAGACTGAGGAGGACTTTGAACAGACCATGGAGGTTGTAAGGAAGGCTCGCTATGACAGCGCATTTACCTTCATCTATTCCAAGCGTTCCGGCACACCGGCTGCAGCTATGGAGAATCAGGTTCCTGAGGAGGTCACAAAGGCGCGCTTTGACCGTCTGCTCGCCCTCGTACAGGAAATTTCCAGAGAACAGACCGCACGCTTTACCGGTCAGACCGTCCCGGTCCTTGTAGAGGATGTCAACGATCACGACGCTTCCCTGATGACCGGACGCATGGACACGAATCTGCTCGTACACTTCCCGGGAGATGCCTCCATGATCGGAAAGATCGTGAATGTCCGCCTTGATGAGTGCAAAGGCTTCTATTTTCTTGGCACACAGGTGTAAATAAAGAACTTTAAAAACGTGAAATTGACCTGAATTCCATTTTTGGATTCCAGGTCAATTTTTTACTCAAAATATTTCAACAGGATGTATACGCGGCTTCTTGTTTCCTCTGCAGCAAACATGTTTGACTGCAGCTGACCATTCCGCACATCCACACAGCCAGCTTCTATCTGCCGGCAGATACTCTCCTTATTCGCGATCCAGACCAGTTCTTCTTCTGTCAGATGATCCATTTGCTCTGCATCCAGCCTTTCGGCAAGCCTGCCCCACAGCTCATTGAGCACTGCATCCCAGTGCATATACAGCGTCTCATACAGGTCTGCTTTCGTCTGGTCATCTTTTGCAGCATAAATCTGATCCCTGAGTTCCCTCGCTGTCTCCTCAGCTTCCTGCACCAGTCCACGCTCTGCACTGATGTTTCCGCCTGCAGTTTCCTCTTCTATGTGCGAAACATATCCTTTGAACACCGTAGACGATGCTGCCATATAGATCAGTGGATGTGTGATCACTCCATTCACTCTGGATTTTTCCGGGAAAAATTCACCTGCATTTTCCGGAATATGCTCTGTCGAACATCCCGGAAGACAGATATACATCTCTTCTGCGTCTGACAATCCATATGGCATATCAGAAACATGCCGTACTCTCTCTCGAATCTCCTCCGTACCATCCGGCACATCCAGATTTAAGGACGATGCCTGCACATAGAAGCAGTGATCATCGATCTTTACCGGATCGCTAAGCGTACCGTTGTAACTGCATTCGTATACAGAATAATCATATCCTTCCCCACGGTCTCCCATGCCCGTATTATGAAAGTTTCCGCTGAAGGTGCCGTCCTCATGAATTTCCAGCTCCGTATACCATGCACCGGCTCCGCTCGCGAACGTAAAGGTATATTCCGACAGTTCAAAAAACAGAGAGGTACTTTCTTCAGAAAGATCCGCGGAAAATGCCGTACTGACGCTGCTTATGCTGAGTATTCCGCAGCATGCCAATGCCAACATGATTTTTGTAAATATTCTCACAGTCCTCCACACCGCCCTTTCCAGTTGTGCTAAAAAACCCGGACTACTTGGATAGTCCGGGTTTCTTTTGTCTGCAATCTCCTGCCGCTGTATGAGGCAGGCAATTCACAGCAATTTCTTATTTGTAGTTTACGATCTTACCGAAGTCCGGCTTTAATGCTGCGCCGCCTACCAGACCGCCATCGATATCCGGCTGTACGAACAGCTCCGGAGCGGTTGCTGCGTTTACAGATCCGCCGTACTGGATACGGATCTCAGCTGCGGTTGCATCATCATAGATCTCAGCGATGCAGTCACGGATGCCCTTACAAACTTCCTGAGCCTGCTCAGTTGTAGCGGTCTTACCGGTTCCGATAGCCCAGATCGGCTCATAAGCGATAACAGCGGTCTTAGCCTGATCTGCAGTAACGTTCAGGAAACCAACCTTAACCTGCTGACGGATCCAGTCCATGGTGATACCCTGCTCTCTCTGCTCAAGAGACTCACCACAGCACATGATCGGAGTGATGCCGTGCTCGAAAGCTTTGAGCATCTTCTTGTTAACGGTCTCAGAAGTCTCTGCGAAGTACTCACGTCTCTCAGAATGTCCGAGAACAACATATTTTACTCCAACATCGGTAAGCATGTTCGGGGAGATCTCTCCGGTGTAAGCACCCTTCTCCTCGAAGTACATGTTCTCAGCACCAACCTGGATGTTAGAACCCTTAGCAGCTTCCATAACCGGAATGATGTCGATAGCCGGTACGCAGAATACTACGTCTACTTCCTCGTTAGCTACGAGCGGCTTTAAGGTGTTAACCAGCTCAACAGCCTCGCTCGGAGTCATGTTCATTTTCCAGTTACCGGCAATAATTTTCTTTCTAGCCATTTTTAAAATCCTCCAGATTTTTTATATTATAATATAAAAGTTATATTATTTATCGTTTGCTGCTGCAACACCCGGAAGCTCTTTACCCTCAAGGAACTCAAGGGAAGCACCGCCGCCGGTAGAGATATGGCTCATCTTGTCACCAAAACCAAGCTGGTTAACAGCTGCTGCGGAATCACCGCCGCCGATGATGGTGGTAGCATCGGTCTCTGCAAGAGACTTAGCAACTGCAATTGTGCCCTTTGCAAGGATCGGGTTCTCGAATACACCCATCGGTCCGTTCCAAACAACCGTCTTAGCGCTCTTAACTGCGTCAGCGTACAGCTCTGCAGTCTTGGTGCCGATATCCAGACCCATCTTGTCAGCCGGGATCTCGTTGGACGGAACAACCTCAACCTCGATCGGAGCATCGATCGGGCTCGGGAACTCTGCAGCGATGGTGGTGTCGATCGGAAGAAGCAGCTTCTTGCCGAGCTTCTCAGCCTTCTCCATCATCTCTTTGCAGTATGCGATCTTCTCATCATCAACCAGAGAGGTACCAACTTCATAGCCCTTAGCCTTCAGGAAGGTGTAAGCCATACCACCGCCGATGATCAGAGTGTCGCACTTCTCAAGCAGGTTGGAGATAACGTTCAGCTTATCAGCAACCTTAGCACCGCCGAGGATAGCAACGAACGGACGAACCGGAGTCTCTACAGCGTTTCCAAGGAAGTCGATCTCTTTCTGCATCAGATAACCAACTACTGCGGTATCAACGTACTGGGTAACACCAACGTTAGAGCAGTGTGCTCTGTGAGCGGTACCGAAAGCATCGTTTACGAATACATCAGCGAGAGAAGCAAGCTCCTTGCTGAATGCCTCACCGTTCTTGGTCTCCTCAACACGATAACGGGTATTCTCAAGAAGAACGACCTCGCCATCCTTCATAGCCTCTACTGCAGCCTTTGCGTTCGGTCCGACAACTTCCGGATCAGCTGCAAATTTTACTTCCTGGCCAAGCAGCTCAGAAAGACGTACTGCAACCGGTGCAAGAGAAAGCTCCGGCTTCGGCTCTCCCTTCGGCTTTCCGAGGTGTGAGCAGAGAATTACCTTACCGCCGTCAGCGATCAGCTTTTTGATGGTCGGAAGAGCTGCAACCAGACGGTTCTCGTCTGTGATCTTGCCTTCCTTTAACGGAACGTTGAAATCGCAGCGAACCAGAGTTCTCAGTCCCTTTACATTGATATCATCTACTGATTTTTTATTTAATCCCATGATGAATGCCTCCTATGATTTTCGGTAAAAAAAGAGGTCCGGTCCAAAGACCGGACCTCTTAAGGTCTAAGACGTTAAAACTTATGCTAACTCGCTGAAGTACTTAATGGTACGAACCATCTGGCTTACATAGGAGTTCTCATTGTCATACCAGGAAACAACCTGAACCTGAGAAGTACCATTGCCAAGGTTAACAACCATAGTCTGAGTAGCATCGAACAGAGAACCGAACTTCATACCAACGATATCGCTGGATACGATCTCATCGGTGTTGTAACCGAAGGACTCGGTAGCTGCAGCCTTCATAGCCTCGTTGATACCTTCAACAGTAGCCTCACCCTTAACAACTGCGTTCAGGATGGTGGTAGAACCTGTCGGGGTCGGTACACGCTGAGCTGCGCCGATAAGCTTGCCGTTCAGCTCCGGAATAACCAGACCGATTGCCTTTGCAGCACCGGTGCTGTTCGGAACGATGTTGATAGCGCCTGCGCGGGATCTTCTGAGGTCACCCTTTCTCTGCGGGCCGTCCAGGATCATCTGATCGCCAGTGTAAGCGTGGATTGTGCACATGATACCAGACTCAACCGGAAGGTAATCGTTCAGAGCCTTTGCCATCGGTGCTAAGCAGTTAGTTGTGCAGGAAGCTGCAGAAATAACTGTATCATCAGCAGTCAGAGTGGTGTGGTTTACATTATAAACGATTGTCGGAAGATCATTTCCAGCCGGAGCAGAGATAACAACCTTACGAGCGCCAGCCTTGATGTGTGCCTCAGCCTTAGCCTTAGAGGTGTAGAATCCGGTACACTCCAGAACTACGTCAACACCGATCTCGCCCCACGGAAGCTCGGAAGCATCAGCCTTTGCATAGATCTTGATCTCCTTGCCGTCTACAGTGATGGAATCCTCACCAGCAGAAACGGTATCAGCCAGAGCATACTTACCCTGAGAAGAATCATACTTTAACAGATGAGCCAGCATCTTCGGGCTGGTCAGATCGTTAATTGCTACAACTTCGTAACCCTCAGCTCCGAACATCTGTCTGAAAGCCAGACGACCGATACGGCCGAATCCATTGATCGCTACTTTTACTGCCATAATCGTTTTTCCTCCTAAGAATGAATTATGATTAATTGTCTGTGCGTTACGCACAAAGTGTATCTGTCCCCCCGATTCTCAGAGAAACATCAACCTGTTCCTTATTCTAACCAATCATTCGCCAAAATTCAAGTCAAATTTTAGGAAAAAGATAAAATTGTGATAAAAATAGCATTCTGACGATTTGACAACTTATTTTTCTTTTTATATTATACAAAAAGATACTTTGTATATATTTTTCCAGGAGGCTGATCTTATGCGCTATGATTTCCATTTACATTCTGCTTTTTCCGAGGATTCCGAGTCACCGATGCAGCTGATGATCGAGGAAGGCATTTCCCGCGGTCTGAGCACCATGTGCTTCACCGAACACTATGATGCCGACTTTCCGGATGACGAGGTTTCGTTTTCACTGGATATCGAAGACTACGCCGCCGCTCTTCGTCAGATGAAAGAAGCGTATCAGGACAGGATCGAGATCCTTTTCGGTGTGGAACTCGGCATGCAGCCTCACCTGGGGGCTCACTATCAGGAATATACTTCCCTCTGGCCGTTTGACTATGTCATCGCCTCCCAGCACCTGGCGGACCGTATGGATCCCTACTATGATGCATACTGGCAGACCCGCAGTGTGCATGACGGAATCGCCCTCTATTTCAGAGAAACTCTCGATGGCCTGCGCGCCATGCAGGACTTTGATACTCTTGGACATCTCGACTACATCGTCCGCTATGCAAACCGCTATGGCAGCGATTACAGCTATGCCGCCTACGCAGATCTGATCGATCCGATCCTGCAGCTGATCATAGAACGCGACAAATGCCTGGAGGTAAATACCGCCGGATTCAAAGCCGGTCTCGGCCATCCGAATCCGACCGAGGATGTCCTCAGAAGATACCGCGAGCTCGGCGGAGAACACATCATCGTCGGCTCTGACGGACATATGCCGATGCATCTTGCCTGGGAATTCGATCGTATCGATGCCCTGTTAAAAGAAGTCGGCTTCACACATCACTGTATTTTCAGACAGAGAAAAAGAATCTGCCTGCCGCTCTGACCGCGGCAAGGCAGATTCTTTTTTTATCCCCGGATGATCGTTCCTCCTCCGAGTACATGTTCCTTCTCATAGAGCACCAGCGCCTGTCCCGGCGTCATGGCTCTCTGCTTCTCATAAAAAGTACACTCGACCAGATCGTCTCCGATTTTACGGACACGTGCCTTCGCCCCCTTATGATTATAGCGGATCTTCGCGATAACTTCGCGTTCTTCGGTCAGATCAGGTATCGACATGAAATTCAGGTGATCTGCATGTACGACCGTGCGGAACAGATCCTCATTTGCCCCGACGACGACCTCATTGCTCTGCGGCCGGATCTCCGTGACAAACACTCTCCTGCCCGCCGGAATGCCAAGTCCTCTTCTCTGCCCGATCGTATAATGCGTGATACCCTTATGCTCACCAAGCACTGTACCGTCCGCAGTCACAAAGCTGCCATGAACCGACGGCTGACCGGTATAGTCCTCCAGAAATGCTGCATAATCGCCGTCCGGAACAAAGCAGATATCCTGACTGTCCGGCTTGTTTGCGATGCGCAGTCCGATGCTTCTTGCGATTCCGCGGATCTCATCCTTTCGATAGTTTCCAACCGGCATCAGCGTGCGTGAAAGCTGCTCCTGGGTGAGGTTGTACAGCGCATAGGTCTGATCCTTTTCCGCTGTGACAGAATTTGCGATCGTATATCTTCCGTTCTCCAGCTGTGCAACGCGCGCATAGTGACCGGTGGCAATATAGTCCGCACCGATCTCCAGACTGCGCTGCAGCAGAGACTCCCACTTCACATAGCGGTTGCAGGCGATACAGGGATTCGGCGTTCTGCCCTCCTGATACTCATCCACAAAGTAATCGATCACTTTTCTGCGGAAATCCTGCTTGAAATTCATAACATAATAAGGGATATCAAGCTGCTGTGCAACTCTTCTCGCATCCTCGACAGCACTCAGACCGCAGCAGCCTCCATTGCTCTGCATGGTCTGCTCATCCTCATCCTGCCAGATCTGCATGGTCACACCGATGACTTCATACCCCTCTTCTTTTAAAAGATAGGCAGCCACGGAGGAATCTACTCCTCCGGACATGCCTACTACTACTCTTTTTTTCAATCTTAGTATTCCTCTTCCTCTTCGCCCTCGCTGATATCAGTCTTCGGCTTGGAAAGTCCCTCGATCTTGATACCATGCTTCTCAGCATAATCCCAGAGTGCTGCGTGAATAGCCTCCTCAGCCAGCAGAGAACAGTGTACCTTTACCGGCGGAAGTCCGTCCAGAGCCTCCATAACAGCCTTGTTGGTCACTTCCAGTGCCTGCTGAATGGATTTGCCCTTTACCAGCTCGGTTGCCATGCTGCTGGTAGCAACTGCTGCGCCGCAGCCGAAGGTCTTGAATTTTACATCCTGGATGATGCCGTTGTCATCGATATCCAGATACATTCTCATGATGTCACCGCACTTAGCGTTTCCGACAGTACCTACACCGCTTGCATTCTCGATCTCTCCGACATTTCTCGGATTCTGAAAGTGATCCATTACCTTTTCACTGTACATTTTTATTTTCCTCCTGATCGTTTCAATTCTATGTCTAACAAATCTATGCTTTATTTTTCAGATTTCTTTACGAAGTCCTCATATAACGGGGACATGCTGCGCAGTTTTGCAACGATATCCTTGATCTTGTCAACGGTAAAGTCGATGTCTTCCTTAGTTGTCTCCTCACTCAGAGTCAGTCTTAAGGAACCATGCGCGATCTCGTGCGGGAGTCCGATCGCCAGCAGAACGTGGGACGGATCCAGAGAACCGGAGGTACATGCAGATCCGCTGGAACCGCAGATACCTTCCATATCCAGCATGATCAGCAGGGACTCACCCTCGATAAAGCGGAAGCAGAAATTTGCATTGTTCGGCAGTCTGTCCTGCGGATGTCCGTTTAACTTGGTATGCGGAACCTCGTCCATAATGCGCTTGATCAGATAATCACGCAGCTCGATCTCCTTTGCGGTACGCTCCTGCATGCTCTCTGCTGCATACTTTGCAGCGACACCGAGACCGACGATACCCGGAATATTCTCTGTACCTGCACGACGTTTGCGCTCCTGAGCTCCGCCGTGCACGAAGGAACGGATCTTAACGCCCTTGCGGATATAGAGGAAGCCGATGCCCTTCGGACCGTTCAGCTTATGACCGCTGGCGCTGAGCATATCGATATGAAGCTCATCTACATTGATCGGAACCTGACCGAATGCCTGTACTGCATCGGTGTGGAAAAGGATGCCGTTCTCATGTGCGATCTCTCCGATCTCACGAATCGGTTCGATCGTACCGATCTCATTGTTTGCAAACATAACAGAAATCAGAATCGTGGTCGGACGGATGGCATTCTTCAGATCTTCCGGGCGAACCTTACCATTCTCATCTACATCCAGATAAGTAACCTCAAAGCCCTGCTTCTCCAGCCACTCACAGGTGTGAAGGATCGCATGATGCTCGATCTTGGAGGTAATGATATGGTTTCCCTTGCTCTTATATGCCTCAGCGGTTGCCTTCAGAGCCCAGTTGTCAGACTCGGAACCGCCTGCGGTGAAATAGATCTCCTCAGATTTTGCACCTAACACAGCCGCAATGTTGTCGCGAGCTTCGTTCATTGCTCGCTTGCTCTCATTTCCCAGGCTGTAGACAGTGGATGCGTTTCCGTAAAATTCTGAGAAATACGGAAGCATTGCCTCTACAACTGCAAGGGATGTCTTTGTTGTTGCTGCGTTATCAAGATAAATTGTCTTCTTCATCGTATCCAACCTCAATTCTCACATTTTATTGAAATATCTTTTTTATTTTCCCAGGCTTTTCTGCTCTCATTTACCAGCTGATCCAGATGGATCTCATCCACCGCCTCGGTGATGCTGTCGTTGATCTTCTGCCATACAAACTTTGTTACACAGAAATCAGCTCCTTCGCAGCCCTGATCTTCTTTTAATCCCGGACACTCCACCGCATCCAGATTTCCTTCCAGAGCACGAAGAATGTCACCGACTGAGATCTCCGCTGCAGGTCTTGCCAGACGATAGCCGCCCTGAGCGCCTCTGCTGCTGACGACCAGCTCTGCTTTTCTCAGCTTGCGCACCAGCTGCTCCAGATAGCTTTCCGAGATGTGCTGTCTTGCGGCAATACAGCTGATAGAGACGGTCTCTTCCTCGCAGAACATTGCAAGATCGATCATCGCACGCAGACCATATCTGCCCTTCGTAGAAAGTTTCATGCCGCCCTCCTTATTCTTTGCTCTTGAATTCCGACTTATTTACTCAGAATTCCCGATTTAGAATATAGCACTCGAATTCCTATCTGTCAAGTCGGAAATACGAAAAAGATCTTCCTCATTTATCTTTTCTTCTTTTTCCTGCTTTTCTGACTGTTGCTCTTCTTTTTTCTGTTCTTGTTATTCTTCTTGTTCTTCTTTTTCCTGCTCTTTTTCTGTTTCCCGGACTGTTTTTTGTTTTTCTTCTTTTTCTTTGTTTTCTTCTTTGGCTTTTCCGTTTCCGGCTCATTCTCTGATGCAGACTCTTTCACCGGCGCTTCTCCGCCGCACTGCGGACAGTGCTTCTGATCGTCCACCATCATGTATGCCTCCCAGCTGTAACCGCAGTCTTTGCAGACATGAGTTCTCATCACCGGAGCAGGTCCGTAGATACACTGCATCATATCTGAATACGGTTCATACGCCCCTTCGCCGACCTTTGTTCCGCAGACCCTGCAGTATTTGTCCCCCTCCTCTAAGTGGGAATGACAGTTTCCGCATCGATTTTCATAATCTGTGCGCATCTGTCCGCCCGGGGTGAATGCTACAGCCTCGTACTCTGATACCTCTTCCGCCTGAACTGCTCCTGCGATCGTCGGTGCAGCGATCATCGTCGACATTACTACCGGAATCATTTTCTTCTTTTTCTTCATAGACATCCTCCTTCCTCTGGACGGTTATCTTACTTATCAGCC
Source organism: Eubacteriales bacterium (assembly GCA_030527715.1). Taxonomy (GTDB): domain Bacteria; phylum Bacillota; class Clostridia; order Lachnospirales; family Lachnospiraceae; genus Marvinbryantia. The sequence goes on along the minus strand of JAUNAF010000005.1, from coordinate 22,697 downwards.
GGATCCTGCCATTTTCTGATGCAGAAAGCCGGTTCCTTCTTATCAAATTCCCAGGTATGTGTGGAATCTCCTCCGCAGTATCTTCGCTCCGGACAGCTTCTGCACGTCTCATTTTCCATGGAACGGTCTTTTCGAAACTCCTGAAATCTCTGATACCAGACTTCCGAGAATCGGTCCTTCTCAATATTTCCCTGTACCAGCTCCGGCCTCCGCTCGATATCCAGACAGGAGTAGATGTCTCCATTGCACAGAATCGATGCGACATAGAGTCCTGAACCGCAGAAAAAATAGTTATCCCGCACTTCTCTCTCGTACTCGAAGGAAAGATAATGCGAGCAGCCGAAACGGACATCCATCGGAGTATCCTTGGCAAACCGCTTCTGTCTGATATAATCCAGCAGTCCCGTCATCTGACTCTGCGTAAGAAATTTCTCCGGATATTGCAGCGCTCTTCCGATCGGTTCCAGATTGATCAGCCGCCAGGAGGCTGTCTTCATCTGCACCATCAGCTCATACATCTCGTCCAGCTGTGCAAAATTATCCCGATGTATCACAGAGGTGATCTGCACCGGAATGCCTGCCGCGTTGAGATGCCGGACTGCTGCCACAGTCTTCTGAAAAGCGCCTTTCCTTCCGCGCAGACTGTCGTGCGTCTGCTCTGTGCCGTCCATACTGATCGTGACTGAGGCAAGAGAAAGCGCTTTCAATCGGTAAGCCGTCTTCTCATCGATCAGCGTTCCGTTTGTGGTAATGCCCCACAAAAATCCAAGCTTCAGGATATACTCAACGATCCTGAAAAAATCCGGATGCAGCAGCGGTTCGCCTCCGGTCAGACAGATCATGATCTGCTGCGGTTTGAAGTCCTCCGCCACTGTCTCCAGTGTCCGCAGCAACAGTTCTGTATCCAGAAAACTCGCCTTTCCTCCTCCGCATTCACTTCCGCAGTGCCAGCAGTGCAGGTTGCACTGATCCGTCAGCTCCACAAACAGATAGACCAGCCTCGGATGCTCTCTCAAATGGTCGCGATATGCAGCGAGCTGCTCCATATTTTCTGATTTTATCTTTCTTTTTGCCTCGAAAAATTCCTGCATCTTCTGCCTATTCGTCCTCCATATCCAGATCATCCGGATCATCCTTCAGAAGATTGTCTGTATCAGAATCCTGCTCCGTATCCTTGCTTGTAAAGGCACGTTTTTTAGAGATCTTCAGCCAGCCGCGCTTATCTACATAATAGCTGCCGACCCAGGCTTTCTTAGCCATATTTCCGCTGCTGTAGAAGTAGTACCAGTGGCCGACTCCGCCCTTTCGCTTGATAAACAGCCACTCCTTCTTTGCATACTCTCCGTTTGCCTTCAGATACTTCATTCCCTTTTTCGTTCTGCGGAAACCGGCTTTATTCTTTTTATTGTAGCCGGACACTGCTGCGCCGTCTTCTCCGTAATAGGTGCCGTTATGCCAGCCGTTTGTCAGCATCTTTCCGTTCTTTCGCAGAAAATGTCCGTTTTTTGTACGGTTGGCATACATCTGGCCGTTCCAGTTAAAATAGTACCAGTAATAGGTCCCGTGATCCTTTGCGGTCGTCAGCAGATGCCAGCCGGTCATCATATATCCGTCCGAGTCAAAACAGTAGGTAACGATTTTTTTATTTCCCTGCTCGTCCGTTCTGCGGATCTTCTGGAATGCCCACTGACGGTGATCCGTACCCTCCACACCGCTGATATATCTGTGCTCTGAAACATAGTAACGGTATTTTCCGTTCGGCATTCTGCGAAATCCTGCCTCTGCATTCATCCCAAAGAAAAGCATTGCACAGAACAGCAGCATTGTCATATAGCGAAATTTTTTCATACATTCTCTCCTATCACATCATATAGCAAACGGCACCTCATCAGAGGTGCCGCCATCGCCAGGCTTTTAAGACACTTTTTTCATCTGCATGACAGACACCTGTCGCGGGATCAGGATCAGCACATCCAGTCATACATCTCCGCATACTTGTCTGCAGATGCCTTCCATGAGAAGTCTGCTGCCATCGCGCGATCGATGAGCTTGTTCCACTCTCTGCGTCTGTCTACATAGACAGAGTGTGCATAGCGAATGGTGTTGTACATCTCATGTGCATTGTAATTGGTGAAGCTGAAGCCGGTTCCGGTACTCTCAAACTCATTGTAAGGAATGACCGTATCCTTCAGACCGCCGGTCTCACGGACGATCGGCAGGGTACCGTAGCGAAGACTCATCAGCTGACTCAAGCCGCACGGCTCAAACAGAGACGGCATCAGGAATGCATCACAGGCTGCATATACCTTGTGGGACATATCCTCGGAATAGAAAATGTTTGCCGATACCTTGTTCGGATACTTCCATGCAAAATGACGGAACATATTCTCATAGCGCTCCTCACCGGTGCCGACTACGATGATCTGCCAATCCTGCTGGCACATTTCTTCCATCATATAGTCGATCAGATCAAAGCCCTTCTGATCTGTCAGACGGGATACGATACCGATCGTAAATACATCCTCTTTCTGCGGAAGTCCCAGATCCTTCTGCAGTGCAAGCTTGTTTTTCACTTTTTCCTTGCGGAAATTTTTAAGGTTGTAGTTTTTGTAGATCCTCGGATCTGTCTCCGGATTCCACTCATTGTAATCCAGGCCGTTGACGATACCGCGCAGGTCATGTGCTCTTGCGCTCATCAGACCATTCAGATTCTCACCGTAAAACGGAGTCTTGATCTCCTCTGCGTAGGTCGGGCTTACCGTTGTGATCGCATCGGCATATACCAGACCGCCTTTCAGATAGTTTGCATCGCCGTACATCTCCAGCTTATCCGGTGTGAAATAATAATCGGAAAGACCGGTGATGTTCTTGATCGTCTTCATGTCCCACACACCCTGGAACTTCAGGTTGTGGATCGTCATGATGGACTTCATGTTTGCATAGAATTCACTGTTATGGAAGCTGTCCTTGAGGAATACCGGGATCAGACCGGTCTGCCAGTCATGACAGTGCACGATATCCGGCTGGAAGCCGATCAGCGGAAGTGCTGAGAGCGCTGCCTTTGAGAAGAACGCAAACTTCTCGATATCCTCATAAATGTTGCCATACGGTTTGAATCCTGCAAAGTAGTATTCATTGTCGATGAAATAGAACTGGATGCCCTCATATTTCATCTCCAGAATACCAACATACTGTGTTCTCCAGCCAAGGTCCATGTAAAAATGTGTCACATAATTCAGCTGACCCTTATACTCTTCTTTCATACACTGGTATTTCGGAATGATGACCCTTACATCGTATTTTTCCTTATCCAGATATTTCGGAAGAGAGCCGACTACGTCAGCAAGGCCTCCGGTTTTGATAAACGGAACACTTTCCGATGCCACGAACAGAATCTTCTTCATGAAAAACCTCCTGCAATCCTATTTTCTATTTTTCGTTTCCTGCTGTGTGTCAACAACGCACTCCTCACACGCAACAATTAGATACATTAAGTATAACCCGATTCGAAAGAATTCGCAACAAAAAGAAAATTTACCTGCCAAGGCGGATATTTTCCAGATAGTCTGCGAGTTCCTGCGGAACATTTTCGAACAGTCTGTTTTTCTTTTCGCCCGTCTGACCGAGATACTGCTCTCTGATCTCGTGCTGCACCCGGCCAAGTTCTTCCTTCAGCTCTCTCGCCGACATGCGCGCTGCCCCTTCTCCCCAGATGATCCTCTGCTCCTGAAGATCTGAGGTCGCCACGGTCACATGATATTTTTTCCCGATCTCATGCACTGTTTTTTCAATATACTGGTCCGCAGTCTCTGCCTCTTTCGTATAGACAACGTAAATATTGTGGTACTGCAGGCTGTGCTCGGCACCGCCCTCGACCTTGTAGGCATCAAAGACACAGATCAGCGTCATCTTGCAGTATCCCTGATAATTGCAGAGCAGATCCATCAGAAGGCCTCGCGCACCCTCCATATTTGTCTTCGCCAGTTCGGCAAGCTCCTCCCAGGCAAAGATGATATTGTAGCCGTCCACGAGCAGATATTCCTTCACCGGCTCCTGCGCGGATACTCTGCGAGGTGCACCGCTCTCACTGCGTCTCTCGTAGCTTCCTGCAAACCGGCTGCGTCCCCAGCCGCTTCTTCCTTCTTTGCCGCTTCCGTAGGTTCTCGTGAAGATCTCCTCCAGCTCCTTGTCTCCTGCCCAGGAATCTCCGGAAATATTGCCCGGTGCATAGTGTATCTCCCGCACAGTCTGCTGCGGCTCTTTTTTCTTCTGCAGACAGCTCTCCAGATGCATATGCTTCGGCACCTCGTCCCACGGTACCAGATATCCTGCACCGTGCGCACAGAATACCGAGGCGGAAGCATGCTCCGGATCTGCCTCCGGATCATATCCCTTTGCCTCGATCACCTGCTCTGCATTGTGACAGACCTCATAGCCGTGCAGACTGCAGTATAAGTGTCCTCTTCCTCTGGTGTAGGAGATCACCTCACGATGATAGTCGCGCATTTCCGAAACCGGAGCTTTTCCGATCAGCACTGAGGTCTCTCCCTCCGTGATCAGCGGATCGCAGACACCGTGCATCCTTGTCACATCCGACATTGCCCGGCCGACACACTCCGCCGGCAGTTCCATGCGAAAGGCAAACCACGGCTCCAAAAGCAGACTTTCCGCACTGCGCAGTCCCTGTCTGACGGCACGATAGGTCGCCTGACGGAAATCTCCGCCCTCCGTATGTTTCTGGTGTGCCCGGCCGGATTTCAGTGTGATCTTCATATCAGTGATCTCCGCTCCGGTCAGCACTCCGCGGTGTGCCCGTTCCACTAGATGTGTCAGGATCAGTCTCTGCCAGTTCTTGTCGAGCTGATCTTCGCTGCAGTCCGTATCAAATACCAGGCCTGCCCCTCTCTCCAGCGGTTCCATCAGAAGATGGACCTCTGCATAGTGCCGGAGCGGTTCAAAGTGTCCGACTCCCTCCACAGGTGCAGCGATCGTCTCCAGATAGACGATATTTCCGCTGTCGAAGGTAACCTCCCAGCCAAACCGTTCTCTGATCAGTCCCTGCAGGATCTCGATCTGGATATCACCCATGACCTGCACGCGGATCTCCTGTGTCTCCTCCTCCCAGAGAAGGTGCAGCATCGGATCCTCCTCCGCAAGCTGCGTAAATTTCTGATAGGCCGGGTGGACATCCACGCCCTCCGGCAGTGTGATTCTGTATGTCAGTACCGGTGAGAGCACCGGTGTCTTTGCATCCTTCGCAGCACCAAGCCCCTGTCCGGCATAACTGTGCTGCCAGCCTGTCACGGTACAGATCTCTCCTGCCTTTGCCTCCTGCACCATCTGATAGCCGGTGCCGGAGTAGACACGGATCTGATCTGCCTTCTCCGGTTCTTCGTCCTGTGCTGTTTTGATCGCCTGCTTTACCTTCAGACTGCCTCCGGTCACCTTCAGATGTGTCAGGCGCTCCCCTTTCTCACTTCTGCTGATCTTATAGACGCGGGCTGAGAACTCCTCCGGATAGGTCTTCGGTGCCAGACAGTCATCCAGCACTTCCAGCAGCCGTTCTACGCCCTGCAGCTTCAGTGCAGAACCGAAGCAGCACGGAAATACCTCTCTGCGCTCCACTGCGCTGCAGATACTCTCCGCGCGAATACTGCCCTCTTCGAGCTGTTCCTCCATCAGGCGCTCACTGCACATCGCGAGACTGTCAAAAAGAGTGTCCGTGTCTGTCTCTGTAAAATTCACACAATTGTCTGACAGTTTCTGGTGGATCTCCTCGAGCAGGCGCTCTGCATCACTGCCCTCCTGATCCATCTTATTGATAAACAGAAACGTCGGGATCTGATACTGCGCGAGCAGTTTCCAGAGTGTCAGATCCTGTCCTCTCACACCGTCTGCCGCGCTGATCACCAGAATCGCCGCATCGAGCACGCCAAGTGTTCTCTCCATCTCCGCGGAGAAATCCACATGTCCCGGAGTATCCAGCAGAGATACCTGCAGATCCCTGTAACAAAACTCTGCCTGTTTGGAAAAAATCGTGATCCCGCGGCTGCGTTCCATCTCATGAGTGTCCAGAAAAGCATCTCCATGATCCACTCTTCCGACACGGCTGATAGAACTGCTCAGATACAGCAGACTCTCCGCAAGTGTGGTCTTGCCGGCATCCACATGGGCAAGCAGACCCACACAATACCGTCTGCCCGCAGTTTGATTTTTCTGATCACGCATAAAAAAGCCTCCTGTAGTAGAATCCAGTCGCGCTCAGTCAGACATTCCTCTCTGACTGAGATAAACTTTTTTTATTCTACCACAGGAAGCCCTGTTGGTCGAGTGCAACTCAGAAATTACTTCTGATCACTCCTTATTGGAGATCACTGTATAGCATTCCGGTCTGCGGTCGCGGAAGAGTCCCCAGGAAAGACGCTCGGTAAACAGCTCCTCCAGATCAAAGGTCTGAATGAGAATGGTCTCTCCCTCTCGCTCTGCACTCTGCAGCAGATCGCCGGTCGCATCCGTGATAAAGCTGGATCCGTAGAAATTCAGTGAGGAGGACTGGTTTCCGTTCGCCTCGCAGGGTTCTACCGTCTCCACGCCAAAACGGTTTGCCGCGATCACCGGTATCACATTGGCCGCAGCATGTCCCTGCATGACTCTGCGCCAGTGTCCCATTGAATCGCACTCCAGGATCGGCTCTGATCCGATCGCCGTCGGATACAGAAGCAGTTCTGCTCCTTTTATCGCCATGCATCTGGCAGTCTCCGGGAACCACTGATCCCAGCAGATACCGACTCCGATCTTGCCGAAACTGGTATCCCACACCTGAAATCCGGAATCTCCCGGCGTAAAATAAAATTTCTCCTGATAATAGTGATCATCCGGAATATGGGTCTTGCGATATACCCCGAGCAGTTTTCCGCAGTCCAGCATTGCGATGCTGTTGTACAGCACATTTCCGTCCCGCTCGTAAAAGCTGACCGGAAGTGCGATCTGCAGCTCCTCTGACAGCGGAAGGAAGGTACGAACCGCCTCATTTTCCATCACCGGCTTTGCATAGGCATAGTATTCATAGCGGCGCTCCTGACAGAAATAAGGACGCTCAAAGAGCTCCGGCAGCAGGATCACCTCCGCCCCCTTCTCCTTTGCCTCACGCACCAGGCGAACCGCCTTTGCAATATTTTCCTCCGGCCGCTGTGAGCACTGCATCTGCACTGCTGCAACGGTTACATTTCTCGTCTTCTTCATACCATCCTCCGGGCAGACCCTGGAATCTGCTGTGTAATACAGTGAATATTTCCGCCGCCCAGAAGAATATCTCTTGCAGCGATCGGAATGATCCTGCGTCCCGGGAAGCATTCTCCCAGGATCTGCAGTGCTTTTTCATCATTTTTATCGCCAAACTGAGGAACCAGCACTCCTCCGTTGGTGATATAGAAATTTACATAGCTGGCCGCCAGACGCTCTCCTGCCTCTCGCCGGTCCTCTCCCTCTTCAAATACATAGCCTGTGAGATCCTCCTCACGGACTACGATCGGAACCGAAGGGATCGGCAGCTTATGTACCGTCAGTTTTCGTCCGGCTGCATCCGTCGCCTGTTCCAGATATGCGAGGCACTCGTGACTCAGTGCATACTGCGGATCCTCAGGATCATCCGTCCAGGCAAGCACCACCTCTCCCGGTGCGGTAAAGGCGCAGATATTGTCCACGTGCTCATTGGTCTCATCCTGAAAAATGCCGCGTGGAAGCCAGAGAACCTTCTCTGCTCCAAGATAAGCACAGAGTTTCTCCTCGATCTCTTCTTTTGTCAGCTGTGCATTTCTTCCTGCACTCAGCAGGCAGCTCTCGGTCGTCAGGATCGTTCCCTCACCGTCACTGTGGATCGATCCTCCCTCCAGAATAAACGGATGCGCATCCATCACTTCATATCCAAGCTCTCTGCAGAGCGCAGAGGCAGCGAGATCATCCTTCTCCCAGTGTGCGTACAGACCGTCGACCTCTCCGCCCCAGGCATTGAAACACCAGTCGATACCGACGATGTTTTCGCCCTGTCGGACAAACGTCGGTCCGACATCTCTCGCCCAGGCGTCATCTGTTTCGATCTCAAGCACCTGCGTTCTGGCTGGTGCCATGGCGGCAGCCTCCTCTGCATGTGCATGATCTGCGAGCAGGATGACCTCCTCGCTCTCAGAAACGGCTTCCATGACATGACAGAACGCCTCCTTTGCGGCCTTTCCGCCATGCGGCCAGCTGCCCGGACGCACCGGCCAGATCATAATCGTTGCGCAGTGTTCTTCAAATTCAGCGGGCATACGGCGCCGCGAATCAGCTGTTACATTCATGATTTTCTCCTGTGCAGCTTATTTTCTTATGACAGTCGTTCTTTAAAATCTGAATAGTCGAATGTCTTCACCAGACGGCAGTCTCCATCAGCATCCATGCGGTAGATGGAGGGCAGACCGATTCCGTTGAAGGTATTGTTTTTTACCATGGAATAGATCGCCATGTCTTCAAATATCAGACGCTCTCCGATCTGCAGCGGATGGTCAAAGCTGAAATCTCCGGTCACATCCCCTGCGAGACAGGTACTGCTGGAAAGCCGGTAGGTATATGCCTTCTCCTGGGGCATTCCCGCACCGCGAAGCGGCGGACGGTAGGGCATCTCAAGCACGTCCGGCATATGACAGGCTGCAGACGCATCCATGATCGCAGTCGTGATCCCGTGATTTTCCGTAAAATCCAGCACCTCTGTCACAAGATATCCTGCATTTAAGGCGACCGCCTCCCCCGGTTCCAGATACACCTGTACCTGATAGGTGTCGCGGACATGACAGATCAGCCGTTCCAGCAGCTCAATATCGTAATCTTCGCGGGTGATATGATGTCCCCCGCCGAAATTGATCCATTTCATACGATGCATCTGTTCGCCGAATTTCTCCTCCACGACCTTCAGGGTCGTCTCCAGTGCATCTGCCCCCTGCTCACAGAGGGTATGAAAATGAAGTCCGTCCAGTCCTTCCAGATCTTCTCCTTCCAGAAGATCCACGGTCACACCGAGACGGCTTCCCGGGGCACAGGGATCGTAGATCGCATGGCCCTCCTGGGTCGAACACTCGGGATTCACGCGCAGTCCGACCGATACCTTCCCGCAGCGGTCACGAAAACGCTTCCACTGAGAAAGGGAATTGAAAATAATATGATCACAGCTCTCTGCGATCTCATCGAATTCACTGTCGCGGTATGCCGGAGAAAAGATATGGTTTTCCTTTCCCATCTCCTCTTTTCCAAGTCTTGCCTCGTACAGTCCGCTCGCCGTGGTACCGGAAAGATACTTTCCGATCAGCGGATAGCAGCAGAAGGCGGAGAATGCCTTCTGTGCCAGCAGGATCTTCGCACCTGTGCGCTCCATCACACCGTGAAGGATCTGACAGTTCTGCTCCAGCTTTTTCTCATCGATCACATAGCAGGGAGTCGGAAGCTCCTTCATTCTGCTCATGGAATCAGCTGCGGGTTCTCTTCAACCACCCACGGAAGTCCAAACTTGTTCAGTGCATCCATATACGGATCCGGATCAAATTCTTCTACAGTGAATACACCCGGCTTTTTCCAGAGTCCGGAAACCACCATCATGGAGCCGATCATCGCCGGCACACCGGTAGTGTAGGAAATTGCCTGAGATCCCACCTCACGGTAGCACTCCTGATGGTCGCAGACATTGTAGATATAGAGTGTCTTTTCCCTGCCGTCCTTGACTCCGGTAAAGATGCAGCCGATATTTGTCTTTCCTACGGTGCGCGGTCCCAGAGATGCCGGATCCGGCAGCAGAGCTTTTAAGAACTGGATCGGCACGATCTGCTGTCCCTCAAACTCGATCGGAGCTGTGGAGAGCATTCCCACATTCTCCAGACACTTCATATGTGTCAGATAGCTCTGTCCGAAGGTCATGAAGAAACGGATACGCTTTACACCCGGAATATTCTTTGCAAGAGACTCGATCTCCTCGTGATGCAGCAGGTACATATCCTTTTTTCCTACCTGTGCAAAATCGTACTCACGCTTGATGGACATCGGCGGGATCTCTACCCAGTGTCCGTCCTCCCAATAGGAGCCCGGTGCACTTACCTCACGCAGATTGATCTCCGGATTAAAGTTCGTTGCAAACGGATATCCGTGATCACCGCCGTTGCAGTCCAGGATATCGATCGTGTGGATCTCGTCAAAATAGTGCTTTAACGCATAAGCTGTGAACACACTGGTCACGCCCGGATCAAAGCCGGTACCGCAGACTGCGGTCAGACCTGCTTTTTCAAATTTTTCCTGGTAAGCCCACTGCCAGGAATAGTCAAAATAGGCGGAGAAGCCAAGCTCTTTGCAGCGCTTCTCATAGACTGCTCTCCATTCCGGATCCTCTGTATCCTCCGGTTCGTAGTTTGCAGTATCGATATAATCCACGCCGGCTGCCAGGCAGGCATCCATGATCGTCAGATCCTGATACGGCAGAGCCACGTTCAGCACTGCATCCGGCTGATAGGAACGGATCAGAGCTGTCAGCTCCTCCACATTGTCAGCGTCCACCTTTGCTGTGGTGATCACGGTCTTTGTCTTCGGTGCAAGCTCCGCGGCAAGTGCATCACACTTGGAAACGGTCCTGCTTGCGATCATGATCTCCTGAAAAACCTCGCTGTTCTGACAGCACTTTGCGATAGCTACTCTCGCTACACCTCCACAGCCAATGATTAACAGTCTAGCCATGAGTCTTCTCCTCCTGTTCTAAGATATCCTCTACATACTTCGGCAGCATAAATGCACCGGTGTGCAGATTGGTCGTATAATATTCTGTCTGAAGTTCCCTTGCATTCCAGCGTTTCGGATCAAAATCACTGACCGGATGATATTTTTTGCTGGCAAAACCGAACATCCAGTAACCGCTGTTGCAGGTCGGGATCGGTGCGCCGTAAACACGGCTGATCGGGAAACTTCTGAACACCTTGCGGTGCATGGAACGGAATGCGCTCTCATCCTCATCGTAGAAGGGGCTGCCGTGCTGGTAGACCATCACGCCGTCCTCCTTCAGAGCCTTGTAGCAGCTTCCGTAAAATTCTCTGGTGAACAGACCTTCTGTATGTCCGAACGGGTCTGTCGCATCATTGATGATCAGATCGTATTCATCCTTTCGTCCGCGCAGAAAACGCAGTCCGTCCTGATGATAGATATTTACGCGCTCATCCTCAAATCCTTTTGCCGCATCCGGGAAAAACTCCTTGCAGATCTCCACAAACAGCTCATCCGGTTCGATGACATCGATGCGCTGGATCTCAGGATAGGCAGTCAGCTCTCTGGCCACACCGCCGTCGCCGCCTCCGATGATCAGAACATTGCGTACATTTGGATGAACCGCCATCGGTACATGCACGACCATCTCATTATAAATAAATTCGTCTGCCTCTGAAAAAAGGATATCTCCGTCCAAAGTCAGAAAACGTCCGAATGCAGGGGATTCAAAGACATCGATTCTCTGAAAATCACTCACTGCGCTGTACAGCTGCTTATCGATCCTGATACTGATCTTGACATTCTTCGTCTGATGATCAGAATACCAGATATCCGGGAAATCGTTCATCTATTTTCCCTCCTTTAACACACGGATGTAATCCACCACAGGATCTGCTGCACCCTGCAGACTGCAGCCTTTCTCTCTGGCATACAGAATATGGTCAATGATCTCACGGGTGATCAGCTCACCCGGAGCAAGCAGCGGGATGCCCGGCGGATAGCACATGACAAATTCTCCGCAGATCCTGCCCTCAGACTCCTGAAACGGCATGCTCTCCTTCTGAGCGTAGAACGCGTCTCTCGGACTGCAGGCCACCGTCGCGTCGACTGCATCTACATACGGGGTCGTCTTTGCATCTCCCTGATAGAGACGCTTGATATCCTCCAGTGCACCTACCAGACGCTCGATATCACGGATACGGTCACCTATGGAGAGATATGCCATCATATTTCCGATATCTCCGAACTCTGCCTGAATATCATACTCATCGCGCAGCAGGTCATAGACCTCGATGCCGGTGAGTCCCATGGACTTCGTATAGATGCAGAGTTTGGTCACGTCATAGTCGAATACGGAATCTCCGATCAGCTCCTTGCCATAGGCATAATAGCCGCCGATCTCATTGATCTCTCTGCGCGCATACTCTGCCATCTCGACTACTTTTGCAAAGCTCTCTTTTCCACGCAGCGCCAGATTTCTTCGGCTGAGGTCCAGGCTGGACAGTAAAAGGTAGCTTGCTGAGGTGGTCTGGGTCAGGTTGATGATCTGTCTCACATATCCGGTATCCATGGAAGGTCCGGTCAGCAGAATGGAACTCTGCGTCAGACTCCCGCCGGATTTGTGCATGGAGATCGCAGCCATATCGGCACCTGCCTTCATTCCACAGATCGGAAGGTTCTCTCCGAAATAGAGATGGGTTCCGTGTGCCTCGTCACAGAGCACCTTCATGCCATGCTCATGTGCGATCTTGACAATCGAAACCAGATCCGAGCAGATTCCATAATAAGTCGGGTTGTTTACCAGTACCGCTACCGCGTCAGGATTGGATCGGATGCACTCTTCCAGCTCACTGATCTGGATATCGAGTGCCACGCCAATCACCGGATGGATCTGCGGATTGATATACACAGGAACCGCCCCGCATAAGATCAGGGCATTGATCACACTTTTATGGACATTTCTCGGGAGAATAATCTTATCTCCGGCCTTGCAGACGGAAAGGATCATGGTCTGCACAGCCATAGTTGTACCATTTACCATAAAAAAGGCATGGTTTGCTCCGAAAGCCTCTGCACAGAGCTCCTCAGCCTCCGCGATCACGGAAACCGGGTTGCAGAGATTATCCAGCGGCTTCATGGAGTTGACATCCAGGCCAACACACTGTTCTCCAAGCAGTGCCGCAAGTCCCGGATTTCCACGTCCTCTCTTATGACCGGGAACATCAAAGGGTACGACACGCAGTCTGCGAAACTCTTCGAGCGCCTCCACGATCGGTGCCCGATGCTGTCTGCTGTTGTTCAATCATTCGTCCTCCTGCAAAAATAGTTTCTCTCTTATCCTCTTTGAAATTTCAGGATCAGAACACTGTTTCCATCCCGCTCATTCAGGCAGAAATTCTTCTCGGTTCTGTATTCATTATTTACTTGTACAGCCTCCTCAAGAAGCTGCGGCTGCGGTGTCACCGCAATGACAACTGCTCCTGTTTTCAGAAGCGCTGCCGATTTTTCCAGAAATCTGCGATACAGCAGACGGATCTGCTCGGTGTCCCTCGCCTTTCCGACAGACGGAAGGTTCGTCACGATCTCATCGAACAGATAGTCATGCTGAAAATCAAAATAATCTCTGTGAATATAGTGTATCAGCTGTCCGGCGTTTTCTGTATTGATCTTTGCCTTCTCGATCGCCTCGCCAAAGATATCGAGACCGTACATGCTGCGTACTCTGCCGTATTTGTTTCGCTCGATCAGCATTGTGCCTGCACCGCAGAACGGGTCCAGCACCTGAGCTCCCTCACTCAGATGATCCTTCGCCAGCTGCATGACAAGCGCTGCATTTGCCGGTGCGATCGACGTCGGAAGAGACTCTGTGCGGTAGGAGAAACGCTTCTCCGGGATGGAGTAAAACTTCAGTACCGGAAGATAGTCTCCCTGACGGCTGGCAACCAGACGCAGCTCCAGTTCGTAGCCTGAAGCCGTATTCATCAGCGCTCCTTTTGTCTCCTTTTCCAGACAGGCAGCGATCTTCTTGATCATATCCGTGCGCTGATCTGCATCCGCTCTGCTTCTGATATCGAGACGGAAATAAAACGGTGCTCTACCGTCGTGCAGATCACCGATAAACTCTGTCAGACCGCTTCTGCACAGTGCGGCAGCGATCTCTGCAGGACTTCCTCCCACCTTCGTACAGCCAGGAACAGCGAAAAGCAGTTCTGTCCAGGTACGGATCTCCAGAATCTCTCTGAGGTGTGAAGTCTTTAAACGAATCCCTCCGGAGAGCATCCTGCACTCTGTATCCTCCAGAGCCTTCAACTGCTGCAGCGTCACCTCTCGGTGATTGCGGTTTGTGATCAGGATCAGCTCAAGTTCCTGGTCATATCCGCTGAATCTGTGCTTCTTCGGACGCTCATACTGCATCAGGATCTGATTTAAGGCAGCAGTCTCCTGACGTACATGCTTTTCCGCCTCCGCAGGTATCTCTGTATTTAACAGAAACTGCAGTCGTTTCTTCATCTGCGCCGTATACCGGCTGCAGTCCAGTTTCTGCATCGCCTTCAGATAATCCGGGCGGACAAACAGCGTTCTCTCAGACAGATAGGCCTCCCAGAGGATCTCTGCCATATCATCACATTCCATCTCGCCAAGGATCAGTGCGGCGTTCTTTCTGACCTTTGGATCTTCATTTTTCAAAAGTCCGGTAAAGACAGAGAAATCCCCTGCCAAAAAATAAGCAAGGGTTCTCTTTTCCTGCGCATCCTTGATCAGGCTGCGCAGGTCAATCAGATTTTTCCGGACGTCGATTCCGTTCTGAAGATCTGATATTCTCTTATTCATCAACACTATAGTTCGGAGCCTCTTTTGTGATATGGATATCATGCGGATGAGATTCCTTCAGAGAAGCTGCGGAGATCTTGACAAATCTTCCGTTCTCCTTCAGATCCTCGATCGTCGGTGTACCACAGTAGCCCATTCCGGAACGAAGTCCGCCAAGAAGCTGGAATACGGTATCCTCTACGCTTCCCTTATATGCAACTCGTCCCTCAACACCTTCCGGAACCAGTTTCTTCGCATCTGACTGGAAGTAGCGGTCCTTACTGCCGTTCTCCATAGCTGCGATAGATCCCATGCCTCGGTATACCTTGTATTTTCTTCCCTGGAAGAGTTCGAAGGTTCCCGGGCTCTCATCACAGCCTGCGAAGATACTTCCCATCATGCAGAGGTTTGCACCTGCTGCGATCGCCTTAGTCATATCTCCGGAGTACTTGATACCGCCGTCAGCGATGATCGGAATACCGCTCTCCTTTGCTGCCTCATAGCAGTCCATAACAGCGGTGATCTGAGGAACACCGATACCTGCAACGACACGGGTCGTACAGATGGATCCAGGTCCGATACCGACCTTCACTGCATCTACACCTGCCTCGATCAGAGCTCTGCAGGCCTCTCCGGTAGCAACGTTTCCTGCGATCACCTGAAGATCCGGGAATTTCTCCTTGATCATCTTTACGCAGCGGATAACGTTTGCGGAATGTCCGTGAGCAGAATCCAGAACAACGACATCTACATGTGCATCTACCAGTGCCTGTACACGCTCAAGAACGTTTGCGGTAATACCTACCGCAGCACCGCAGAGCAGACGTCCCTGTGCATCCTTTGCAGAATTCGGGTACTTGATCTGCTTCTCGATATCTTTGATGGTGATCAGACCTTTCAGGTTGAAATCATCATCTACGATCGGAAGTTTTTCCTTTCTGGCAGCACCGAGGATCTTCTTTGCCTCCTCCAGTGTGATGCCGACCTTTGCGGTAACCAGTCCCTCAGAGGTCATGGATTCTTTGATCTTCTTGGAGAAATCTTCCTCAAACTTCAGATCACGGTTTGTGATAATGCCGACTAAACGGCCGTTCTCAGTGATCGGAACACCTGAGATACGGAATTTGCCCATCAGCTCATTGGCATCTGCCAGTGTATGCTCCGGGGAAAGATAAAACGGATCAGAGATGACTCCGTTCTCAGAACGCTTTACCTTGTCCACCTCTTCTGCCTGCTGTTCAATTGTCATGTTTTTATGAATGATACCGATACCACCCTGTCTTGCCATGGCAATTGCCATTCTGTGCTCGGTAACTGTATCCATACCTGCACTCATCATAGGGATATTTAACCGGATCTTCTTTGTCAGCCAGGTCGATAAATCTACCTGATTTGGAATCACTTCAGAGTAAGCCGGTACAAGCAACACATCATCAAAGGTAATGCCTTCACCAATAATGCAGCCCATCATCTAATCCTCTCTTTCATATATTTTAATTACATTTAATAGTTGAACCGTATTCTATCAAAAAAGAAACTGACTGTCAACCGAGAACTTTCCACGGGACAGCCCCCTGCAGCGGATCAGCTCAGCTGAACTTCTCTCGGTGCAAGGCGTTTCATATCCTTCTTCATCGTCTCATTCGGCTCAAAAATCACGCGCTCGCGCTCCTTATCCTTCATCACGATCATCGTGAAAGTCTCGGCATCAGCGCTGCCTGAAGAAAAATCATAGGTCTTGATACTCTGCTGGTTATGATAATCCAGTGCATGGGATGAGGTCGGTGCCATCAGCTCCAGTTCAGAAACCTCCATAGAGTAAACACGCTTCCTCTTCTGCTTGGACATGATCTTGTCAACGTCCAGTTCCCCGTTCACATAGAGATACTCATACTCAACACTGAGACGCGGAATGACCAGTGCGTCTGCGACGATCAGTGCGATCGTCAGCACCAGAAGCAGCAGGTTCAATCCCGTGAAAAGCGCCATCGCAGCCGATACGACCGTGAGCGCAGGCAGAAGGACCTTCAGCAGCCGGTCCTTTGCAGACGGATTCTTTTTTACGATTTCCTCTGAATACAAATCACTCATTTTTCTGTCCTCCGATAAGTCAAAGTTATTGATTCAGTGTACCATATTTCCTGCAAAACTGCAAAGGGCACCTGAATATTCAGGTGCCCTTTCTGTGCTGTCACACGGTCTTCTATGACGCATCCTTTTTTGATCCCGAATGATCGCGGAAATCTTACATCATTCCCGGCTGCATGCCCGGCTGCATTGCAGGAACATCCTCTTTGATGTTTGCAACACAGGACTCTGTGGTCAGGAAGGTGGATGCAACGCTGTTTGCGTTCTGCAGTGCGCTTCTGGTTACCTTTGCCGGATCCAGAATGCCTGCCTCTACCATGTTTACATATTCTTCTCTGTATGCGTCGAAACCGAAGCCCTGCTCGGATTCCATTACGCGGTTAACGATGACTGCGCCTTCCAGACCTGCATTCTTAGCGATCTGATCCAGCGGAGCGGTCAGTGCCTTAAGGATCACCTTTGCACCGGTCTTCTCATCACCCTCAAGTGTCTCAACAAGCTTTGCAACTTCCTTGGCTGCATGGATATATGCAGATCCGCCGCCTGCTACGATACCCTCTTCTACAGCTGCTCTGGTTGCATTTAAAGCATCCTCCATACGGAGTTTTGCTTCCTTCATCTCAGTCTCGGTAGCTGCACCTACACGGATAACAGCAACACCGCCTGCCAGCTTAGCCAGTCTCTCCTGAAGCTTCTCTTTGTCGAACTCAGAAGTGGTCTTCTCGATCTGAGCCTTGATCTGAGAAACTCTTGCCTCGATCTCAGCCTTATCGCCTGCACCATCTACGATAACGGTAGTCTCTTTCTGTACCTTTACAGATTTTGCACGTCCGAGCATCTCCATGGTGGTATCCTTCAACTCCAGACCAAGCTCATCAGAGATCACCTGTCCGCCGGTCAGGATAGCGATATCCTTCAGCATCTCTTTTCTTCTGTCGCCGTAACCCGGTGCCTTGACAGCTACTACGCTGAAGGTTCCGCGCAGCTTGTTCAGGATCAGGGTGGTCAGAGCCTCTCCCTCAACATCCTCAGCAACGATCAGAAGCTTTCTGCCTGCCTGTACGATCTGCTCCAGTACCGGAAGGAGATCCTGGATCACAGAGATCTTCTTGTCAGTGATCAGCACGTACGGATCGTCCAGAACTGCTTCCATCTTATCCATGTCAGTTGCCATGTAAGCAGAGATATAACCTCTGTCGAACTGCATACCTTCTACAAGATCCAGCTCGGTCTTCATGGTCTTGGACTCCTCGATCGTGATAACACCGTCGTTGGAGACCTTCTCCATAGCATCTGCTACCATGTTTCCGACTTCCTCGTCACCTGCAGAGATCGCTGCAACTCTTGCCATCTGGCCATTGCCGGTAACCTTGCTGCTCATAGCTGCGATCGCCTCAACAGCCTTGTCAGTAGCCTTCTTCATACCCTTACGAAGAACGATCGGGTTAGCGCCTGCTGCCAGGTTCTTCATACCCTCTCTGATCATTGCCTGTGCAAGAACGGTAGCTGTGGTGGTTCCGTCACCTGCAACGTCGTTGGTCTTTGTAGCAACTTCCTTAACCAGCTGAGCGCCCATGTTCTCGAAAGCGTCCTCAAGCTCGATCTCCTTAGCGATGGTCACACCATCGTTGGTGATCAGCGGAGCTCCGTACTGCTTGTCCAGTACTACGTTTCTTCCCTTCGGTCCAAGGGTCACCTTTACGGTATTTGCCAGCTTATCTACACCTGCCTCGAGAGCTGCTCTAGCCTCGGAGCCGTACTTAATCTCTTTTGCCATGATAAAAATCCTCCTGTGTTTTCAAAGTTACTTATTTCACGATTGCAAGAATGTCGCTCTGCTTTACGATGATGTACTCCTCATCCTCAAGCTTCACTTCATTTCCTGAATATTTGGAATAGATTACCTTGTCGCCGACTGCAACCTGCATGGTAACCTCTTTGCCATCTACCATTCCGCCCGGTCCGACTGCAATAACCTCTGCCTCCTGCGGTTTCTCCTGAGATTTTGCTGCAAGGATGATTCCGGATTTGGTTGTCTCCTCTGCTTCACACTGTTTTAAGACAACTCTGTCACCTAACGGTACTAACTTCATATGAATGGCCTCCTTAATAATGATCGAATCTTAGTCTTTGTTAGCACTCACTCTATTTGAGTGCTAATCATGGTGCTATATTAGTATTTCTATGCAAATCTTGCAACTGCATTTATTTTAATTATACTGAGTTTTTCTTTCAAATGCTCCTGAATACTCGTTTTTTCTCCAAATATCTCATTTTTCAAAAAACTTTGCCGCCGTCAGTCCTGATTCTGGCGAATCTTATCCAGTTCTTCAAAGATCAGCGGATTGAGCACCTTGATATAAGTACCCTTCATGCCTGAGGATCTGGACGTGATCACGCCTGCGCTCTCCAGCTTTCTGAGTGCATTGACGATCACGGATCTGGTGATGCCGACACGGTCAGCGATCTTGCTGGCAACCAGAATTCCCTCCCTGCCGTCCAGTTCCTCAAAAATATGAAGGACTGCATCCATCTCCGAGGAAGAAAGCGTGCTGATCGCAGACTTCACCACCTGCATCTTGCGGCTCTCCTCCGCATACTCCTCGTTCACGGAGCGCATCATCTCCAGACCGACTACGGTCGTACCATACTCGCCGAGAATGATGTCGTCGATCGAATACTGATCTTTGTATTTGTACATGAATACCGTTCCGAGACGATCTCCTGCGATCTCGATCGGATTGATCATTGCCTGGTACTCACGGATGTCATATCCGGTAAATCCAAGGGTCTCCAGATTGACATTTTCCTTTGTGGAGAGCACGCTGAGCAGGCGCTCATTGAGCATTTCATCGATATGGCTGCCAACGTTCTCGCCGACCAGCTCAAAAAGGGGTGGAATATGAGTGCTTCTGCTTACTCCGAGCACCTTTCCCTTTTTACTGATCACCAGAACGTTTGAAGCAAGGGTATCGGTGAGTACACTGCAGATGTCATTAAAAACAACCTTGCTGGAATTATTATTATGCAGCAGTTTATTTATTTTTCGGATCTTATCAAGTAACTGAACACTCATCACTCACACCTCAATTCTTCGGCTTTGCTGTCACATAGCCGCATTGTTCGTCCGCACAGACGATCTTATTTCCTCGTTCTACCATGTATCCGCCACACTCCGGACACTTTTCGGCGGAAGGTCTCTGCCAGGACATGAAATCACAGTCCGGATGATCCTCACAGCCGTAATATCTTCTTCCCTTTTTGGTCTTGCGAATTACCAGCTCTTTGCCGCACTTCGGACACGGAATACCGATCTTTTCAAGATACGGCTTGGTATTGCGGCACTCCGGGAATCCCGGGCAGGCAAGGAATCTGCCGTGCGGGCCGTATTTGATGACCATGTTCCGTCCGCAGAGATCGCAGACCACATCGGTCACCTCATCCTCGATCTTTACCTCGGCCAGCTCTTTCTCCGCTTCCTCGACTGCGATCTCCAGATCCGGATAGAAATTGCTGACAACAGTCTTCCATTTTACGCTTCCCTCCTCGACCTTATCCAGGAGGAACTCCATATTTGCGGTAAAGTTCACATCTACGATACTCGGGAAGGCCTGCTTCATCATCTGATTTACTACCTCGCCAAGCTCCGTCATATAGATATTTTTACCTTCCTTGGTCACATATCTGCGCGCAAGCAGTGTTGTGATCGTCGGTGCATAAGTACTCGGACGGCCGATACCGAGCTCCTCCAGAGTCTTTACCAGAGAAGCCTCTGTATAATGCGGTGCAGACTGTGTGAAATGCTGCTTATCCTGCAGTTCTTTCATCGTCAGCACAGACTCTGTCGTGATGCTTCCCGCGAGCTGATTCTGCTTGGTATCCTCTGTAGTGTCATCTGTATATACAGAAAGGAAACCGTCAAAGAGCACTCTGGATGCAGACACATGGAAACGGTATTTTCCGGCACCGATCGTCACTGAAGTCGTCTCATACTTTGCCTGCTGCATCTGACTGGCCGCAAATCGTCTCCAGATCAGCTGATACAGGCGGAACTGATCCCTGGTGAGGGATTCCTTGACTACCGCAGGAGAACGGCTGATATCACTCGGACGGATCGCCTCATGGGCATCCTGGATCTTCTTATGGTCATCTTTCTTTCCCTGACCCTGTCCGATGTACTCTTCTCCGTAATTCTCACCGATATAGGCGCGCGCTGAAGCTGCAGCCTCATCGGAGATACGAACGGAATCTGTACGCAGGTAGGTGATCAGACCGACCGTACCGTTCTTTTTGATATCCACACCTTCGTAGAGCTGCTGCGCAATACGCATCGTCTTCTGCGTTGAGAAGTTGAGCACCTTGGATGCCTCCTGCTGCAGCGTACTCGTCGTAAACGGAAGCGGCGGTCTGCGCGTACGCTCGCCGCTCTTCACATGGAGCACCTCATACTCAGCATCCTGAAGCTCTGCAAGCAGTGCCTCCATCTCTGCCTTTGTATGAATGATGATTTTCTCCTCATCAGTGCCGTAGAACTTTGCTGTCAGGCTTTTCCTCTCACCCTTGACGCCGAGCACTGCCTCTAAGGACCAGTACTCCTCCGGAATAAAGGAATTGATCTCATCCTCACGGTCTCCGATCATACGGAGTACCACGGACTGTACACGTCCCGCACTCAGTCCGCGCTTCACCTTTGCCCAGAGCAGCGGGCTGATCTTGTAACCCACCATACGGTCAAGCATTCTGCGCGCCTGCTGCGCGTCTACCAGATTCTGGTCAATTTTCCTTGCGTTCTTCAACGAATTCTTTACCGCGTTCTTGGTGATCTCGTTGAAGGTGATTCTCTGCATCTTGGAATCCTCCAGACGCAGCGCATGTGCGAGATGCCAGCTGATCGCCTCTCCCTCACGGTCCGGGTCAGTTGCCAGATATACTTTATCTGCTTTTTTGACTTCCTTGCGAAGTCCGGCCAGCAGTTCACCTTTTCCTCGAATCGTAATATATTTCGGCTCAAATCCATTCTCCACGTCGATTCCGAACTGGCTCTTCGGAAAATCCCTGACATGTCCGTTTGATGCCGCAACCGTATAGTTCGCGCCAAGGAACTTTTTGATCGTCTTCACCTTGGTCGGAGACTCTACGATAACCAGATATTTAGCCATTAAAACAACCTCCGCATAACCTTTCGGTCTATTTGCCGATCTCGTCTGAATTCAGGCTTAAAAAATGCATGCCGGAGACCTCCGGTCAGGCAGTCGATTCAGGCGAATCGAGACAACTATACACCAAAAGTCTCCCGCATGCAAGGAGATTTAATTTTTTAAATTGTTTTTCAAATTTTAAGTTTCAAAGACGATTCTTTTTATTCGTCTGATAACTCTCTTTTCTTTTCCGGAACAGGGTACAATTCTCCGGTCACGGTATCCATCACGAATCCGCGGATCGTCACATCCTTCGGAATCAGCGGATGTTCCTTCAGAAGGATCACCGTATCCTCCACAGATTCCATGATCGTATTGAAACCGGACAGCCATTTTTCAAAATCTACCCCTGCGTATTTCAGCAGATCAATATTCTCGACGGAGATCCCGCGCTTTTTGAGATGTCCGACGATCATGTCCGCATCAATGTGCTGCACGCCGCAGTCCGTGTGTCCGATCACCATGACTTCCTCCACACCGAGCTCGACGATCGCCACCAGAAGACTGCGCACCACACTTCCGAAAGGATGCGTGATCACCGCACCGGCATTCTTGATGATCTTTGCATCTCCGTTCTTAATGCCAAGAGCCGCCGGCAGAAGCTCCGTCAGCCTGGTGTCCATGCAGGACAGGATCGCCAGCTTCTTCTCCGGATATTTGCCTGCACGGTAGCTCTCATACTGCTTATTCTCCACAAACTGCCTGTTGTATTTCAGAATATCATCGATCATAGCGCTGCCTCCTTTTCTGGCTTTGTTTTATGCCTGTAATTATAGCATAACCAGGCCTTTTCTTCCAGTTTTTCTGCTTGCTTTTTCCCCGATTCCCGATTAT
>JAUNAF010000004.1 GCA_030527715.1 Eubacteriales bacterium | reverse complement strand
CCCAAGGGTAGTGGGTTTCCGCCTATGCTAATCGAAAGGATTTTGTTATGAACAGAAGATAATTGCAAATAAGCAGATAAAAATAACAAAAAGGGTTATCAAGCATTCTCTTCCATAATCCTGCAGGCATCTGTCCAGCCTTCGTCATCAAATTCCAGCTTTCCAAAATACAATTTTCGGTCTGCCTCTGTGATCTTGCGAATCACTCTGCACGGATTTCCGGCTGCTATGGACCAGTCAGGTATATCTTTTGTCACTACACTTCCCGCTCCGATCACAACATTATTACCGATATGAACACCTGGACAGATCACCGCATTTCCGCCGATCCATACATTATCTCCGATGGTGACCGGGATCCCGTATTCATAAGCTGTATTTCTGGTATCCGGATGTACCGGATGACCCGCTGTATAGATCGCTGCATTTGGTGCCATCTGACAGTTGTCGCCTATCGTCACCTTAGCAACATCCAGAATGGTACAATTGTAGTTTGCGAAAAAGTTTTTTCCCACTTCGATATGGTATCCATAATCACAGTAAAACGGCGGATTGATCATCGCCCCTTCTGATTTGCCAAGCAGCTTTTTTGTAAGTTCCGCAATTTTTTTATAATCCGAACGGTCCACCGTATTCAGTTCCTGTGTCAGTCTGCGTGCCTGCTTCATCTGCTCCATGACACTCTCATCAGCAATATACGGCAGTCCTGCATCTCTTCTTTCTATCTGGTTCATAAAAAGCTCTCCTTCTTTTCGCTATCACTATTTTTTATAGCCGGCTTTCTCAGATTGAGATAGCCGGTATCCCCTTTGGGGGCTTTTTTTCTATGTCCGTTTTCTGTATGATGATATTGTCAGAATTCCTTCTGACCAGTAGGCAGATGCAGCTGCTCAACTTCCTTCTGCAGCAGTTCCAGGAACTGTTCTGCACGTTCAGGAAGCAGTACACCCGTTTGCTTAAGATACCCAGTCAGTATTCTGCCTGCTGCATTTTGAAGCGGAACCGCGCGAAGCTCTGTATTGCGGCTGCGGAAATAAATATCTCTGTTATAATTCGGAAGATCTGCTCCGATACTGAAGGCATCTGTGCTGCGCAGCAGCAGCATCTTGGTAGCCCGATCACTCACATGTATGGTCTGACGGAGCGGTTCAAGGATCAGAGCCTCCTCTGTATGATAGGCAGTATCGGAATCGCTGTCATAGGTGACGAAGGGATAATCTTCAAGTTCCTCGATCCTCAGCGAATCCCGCTCAGCCAGCGGATGCTTTCTTCGCAGAAATACATAAGTCGTCAGCTCAGCCATCTCTGTAAAGCTGAGATTGTAGGACGCAAACGATTTCTGGAGCAGCTCCAGGTGCTCTTTTGGAAATGCGAGAATGCCGACCTGACTTTTTCCGGTGCTTACCTCATAAAGCACATTGCTCAGAGAAGTCTCTTTCATGGCAAAGGTATATTCAGCCTTTCCCATCTGATCCATCAGTTTCTGAAATGCACGCACTGCAAACGGCAGGTGCTGTGCGGAAACGGAGAACATCGTCTGACCGGCATTGTGCGTCTGATAGCGCAGTGCAAGCAGTTCCGAACGATCGACAATGTCCTTTGCATATTTTATAAAATCCTCACCCTCGGTGGTGAGAACGACGCCTCGGTTACTGCGCACAAAGAGCTGTATTCCCAGTTCTTCTTCCAGCTCTTTCACCGCCGTAGACAGAGCCGACTGGGACAGAAACAGGGCTTTGGCAGTCTGCGAAAAGGACTTTCGCTTCGCGATTTCTAAAACATAAGTTAATGTCTGCAGAGTCATTTTTCTACTCCTGTTCTTTGAAACAAATATAGCAATAAGTATAACAATGCCCCTGCGGATTTTCAATGATGACACTATTTATTTTAAGGAGGATCTTATGACTACTCAGGATATTTTAAAACTTTGTGACAATACACTGCTTGCTCCGTCCGCCACCTGGGACGATATCCGTGCGCTGTGCGATGACGGCATGCACTTCCACACTGCCTCTGTCTGCATTCCTGCATCCTATGTAGCACAGGCAAAAGAATATGTCGGTGACCGTCTTCCGATCTGTACGGTAATCGGTTTCCCGAATGGCTATGATACCACAGCCGCAAAATGCTTTATGGCATCCGATGCTGTACACAACGGTGCATCTGAGGTAGACATGGTCATTAATATCGGATGGGTGAAAGACAAAAAATTTGATGCTGTAGAAGACGAAATACGTCAGGTGAAGGCTGCCTGCGAGGGAAAACTTCTCAAAGTCATCGTTGAATGCTGTCTGCTCACCGATGAGGAGAAGGTAGAACTTTGCAAAATTGTCATGCGCTCCGGTGCAGACTTTATCAAAACTTCCACAGGATTTTCCACCGGCGGAGCAACACTCCACGACATTAAACTTTTTGCCGAGCACATCAAAGCTCCGGTAAAGATCAAGGCATCCGGCGGAGTAAATTCTTTTGAAGAAGCTGAGCAGTATATCGCTCTCGGCACCTCCCGCATCGGTACCAGCCGTCTGATCAGACTGGCAAAACAACAATAAGCAGCAAAATACCCCGCATACAGCTCCTTATCAAACTGAGCTGTATGCGGGGATTTTTTATCTCCAGAAGTCTGTCTCGTTCTCATCCAGTCCGATATCCTTCGCCTTAAATACCGGATTTTTTCCTTGTTTCTGCTGACGTTCAAAGTCACGCAGAGCCTTCAGCGCCGTTCCTCCAAGCAGGAAGCACGCCGGCAGATTGATCAGCGTCATACCACCCATCGTGATATCTGCAAGATCCCAGGCCGCATTCATCGGGGTGATCGCACCTACAAATACTACCAGAATGCAGAACAGATGGACACATTCATAAAGGTCTTACCCGGCATTTTGCGTCCGTTGAGATATGCCAGACCATTATTTACATAGTACAGATTTCCGATCAGGGTCGTAAATGCAAAGAAGACCATCGCAACGGTAATAAAGATCGGTCCGAACTTGCCGAACACAGTTGCAAGAGATGCCTGCACATACGGTGCTCCGGAAATGCTTTCCGACGGTGCGATGCCGGAGGCAAGACACATAAATGCCGTTGCTGTACACAGCAGAATCGTATCGATGTATACAGAAAGCATCTGCACCAGTCCCTGTTTTACCGGATGGCTGACAGTTGCTGACGCAGAGGCATTCGGTGCAGAACCGACACCTGCTTCATTGGAATACAGACCTCGCTTGATTCCGTATACCATACAGGAACCGGCGATTCCGCTTCCGATCGCCTTGAAATTGAATGCATCTGCAAAAATGATCCGGAACATCTCCGGGATATTTCTGAAGTTGACAAAAACAACGATCAGAGATGCTGCTACATAGATCAGTCCCATCACCGGAACGATAAGCTCTGTCACACGGACAATGCGCTTTCCGCCGTCCATGATGCAGATACCCCAAGTACTGCAAGGATCGCACCGATCAGAAGCGGTGTCGTCTTCGGATCATAAAACTGATACGTTTCAAAAGAAGTCTGCAGATTGTAAGAACACAGAAGATTGAAGCCGACTGCATAGGTTGCGATCAGGAAGATGACAAACAGCACTGCAAAAAATCTGCTGTGCAGGGCATTCTCAATATAGTATGCCGGTCCTCCGAAAGTCTCCCCGGTATTCTTATCCTTCTGCTTGTAGATCTGTGCCAGTGTACTCTCAATAAATGCAGATGCAGAACCGATAATAGCCAGAAGCCACATCCAGAAAACCGCACCCGGTCCGCCAAAGCAGATCGCCGTCGATACACCGACGATATTTCCCGTACCCACACGGGAAGCTGTGGAAACCATCAAAGCCTGAAAGGAGGACACTCCCTTTTGGTCATCCGGTTTTTCCGCCACCATACGGAAAGAATCTGCGAGATGCTTTCCCTGAATAAAGTGCGTACGGATCGTAAAATAGATCCCGGCAAAGCCCAGTACGATGATCAGAATCGGATAGTACATGATACTGTCGATTTTGTCGAGAATTGCAAGCATAAATTCAACTACTCCTTTACTCCATAATTCCAGTTTTCCAGGTTCATACACCTGGCTCTCTCCTCTAAAACAGATCCAGCATGCTGTCCAGATAGATCTCCTCTCTGACTTTCAGCTGGTATTCCGGCTTTGTCATATAATATAAAAGAAACTCCAGAAGAATCGCACTTCCGAGACTCCGTCCCTCTATCTTGAAATTTGAAAAACCCATCGGCAGATATCTTTCTCTGATATCATGTGTTCCGATGAATCCGGGGTTGGTCATCGCTTTTGAAAAACGGTATCCTTCCGCCGAATCCGGAGCTGCACAGATATGTTCCGGACAGTCCTCTCCGAGACTTTTCCGGCTGACATTCTCATAACATGCTTTCCTCTCTGTGCAGCCAAAATAACAGCACTCATTGCACAGAAATTCCACTTTTCTCTTCTCCTGTGCTGTCAGTTGATCCAGTTTTTCGTACTTCTTATTCAGTCTGAAGTCCGGCACTGCATAGCGAAATTCGTCTCTTGTCAGTTCTTCTCTGAACTGTGCAAAATCTGTGATCACCTTCGTCGTCGATGAGACAAAATACAGGTTCTGATATTTCTGCTGCAGATACTCAAGCAGCAGATCCGAGGCCAGGATCACTCCGTTTTCCGCTCCTCCTTCTTTGTTAAACAGCTCGCACAGAATATTGCATTTTCTATCAGAAAGATGTTCCTCCCTCAGCAGGGAATTGCTGAAGGTCAGACGGGCAGAGATCTCGTATTCCTTCATAAGAGATGCAACACTCTGTGCATCATCCTCTCCGAATCCTACTCGCCCGCCGCCCCAGAGACAGTCTGCCGGAGCACCGTAGATCGAACCTATTTCACACCAGTCATAAAAATACTCTCTGTGCTCTCTGTAAAGTGCCAGGAATACTCTGTAAAACTCATAAAATTCAAATAATCCCGGCAGATGGTAGTACGCCTTATACAACATCCCGCGCTCAGTCTTCTTTTACAAGAACCTTCTCGATCTTTGCAACGTACAGATCATGGTAATTTTCTGCATCTGCTCCGGCATACCACTTCGGAACGATCTCCTCATCGATCATACCTTCCTGACCGAGGAAGTGTCTGCTCAGTTTCCTGCAGATCAGTGTGGTCTCTGCCTGCGCGAAGTACGGAGTATCTCCGTCCATCAGTACCTCATATCCAACCTTTGCGATCTTATCCTCATCTCTTCCGGAAGTTCTTCCGAGATAGCCCATAGCTTTCTTCTCACTCTCCGGTAAGAAGGAAAGGGAGAAATGATCTGCCGCATCAATGAATTCCTTTGTAAATCTGCTCTGACGGATAAATACAAAAACAACATCACTGCCCCAGAGTACGCCCATGCCGCCCCAGGATGCAGTCATAGTGTTTACCTGATCGCCTTTTTTTGCTGTAACAAGCATCCAGTCTTTTCCAATCATTTCAAACGGATTTACCGGAAGATCTTTTAATTCAATTTCTTTTACCTGACTCATCTGTCTGCCTCCATATTTCTGAATTTTCACAACAGGAATGTCTTATTGTATCATAAACAGGGCCGTTTTTCCATCCACAAAATCAGATCCCCCTCCCATGCAGGCAGCAATTCAGCATTTTGCTTCCACAAACCATTTGCCGCTCTCGTCAAACAGATAGCTTTCATGTCCGCGGATCGTAACCGTATATCGAACTCCCAGGCCTCCCACTTTCGTGGAGGCCGCGCGTCTGACATCCTTTAACTGATCGATCGAATAGACCGTTCCGTCCTCATAGCGCAGTCTTCGCGGTCTTACCTCTCCATCCCTGGATACATCCAGTGAGACATCCACATATACCTTTCTGCATTCCATAACCTATCCCCTGTCTTTCTTTCGCCATCCGCTGCTACGATCTTCCGATCTTATTTTATTGACGGAACATCCGTTCTGTGTTATAGTTTGATTACGAACAGTTCTTTCGTGTTTATGTTCGAATCGTACCAGAACATTTGTTTCGTGTCAATACTTTTCACGAAATTTATGTTCGTGTTTTAAAGAACCTTGGAGGATGCAGATGAAATTCCCGGAGCGATTAAAATTGAAACGTCAGGAAGCCGGTATGACACAGGAGCAGCTGGCAAAAAAAGCCGGCATGACTGCCCGTACCATCCAGAACTATGAACTCGGAGCAAGACGTCCCAGAAATGATGCTATCATTGAAAAGCTGGCTTCGGCTGTCGGCTGTACCTATGAAGAGCTGATGGGCATCGGAGATGTCTATATTCTGGATGCACAGACAAAGGGAGGCGCAAAGGCTGCCCGGGATATGGAGGATCTTGTCGAGGAAGTCGTCGGACTTTTTGCCGGCGGTACTATGGATGAGGCTGCCATGGACGGCGTCTACCGCGCATTCTCCGAGGCTTACTGGGACGCCAAAGACCGCAACAAAAAATACACCCCGAAAAAATATCGCAGTGACCTGTAAGATCAGACTTCGACCGAGGAGGTGTTTTTATGCAGTCAGACTATCTGATCACTGTCGGTGAGAAATTAGTCAGAAGGTACGGCACGAGGGATCCTTTTGCGATTGCCGACGGCCTTGGGATCCTTGTAAAGGAATGTCCCGACTTCGGACCTCTGAAAGGGATGTACACCATCATAAAACGAAACCGTTATATTTTTCTGAACAATCAGCTGGATGAGGTCACCCGCCGTATTGTCTGTGCTCACGAGATCGGTCATGATCAGCTGCACCGGGATCTTGTGAAAAACGGTGCGCTGAGAGAATTTACTTTATATGATATGCAGTCTACACCGGAATATGAGGCAAATATTGTCTGCGCCGAGCTTCTGCTGGACACAGAGGAAGTACTCTCCTACATTTACAGGGAGCACTATACTGCAGCGCAGATCGCCCGCATCATGCACACGGATATCAATCTGGTCGCCTTAAAAGTGGCTCATCTGGATGCTGTCGGATACCGGCTGCATCCTCAGGAATTCCGAAGTGATTTTCTGCGTCAGGGCAGCTGATATCATTTATATCTTGAGAGAAAGGAGGTGCCGCATGGCAGAACGAAGCTATATTGCAATTGATCTGAAATCCTTCTATGCATCTGTAGAGTGCGTCAAACGCGGATATGATCCGCTGACCACAAACCTTGTGGTTGCAGATAAGAGCCGAACGGAAAAGACCATCTGTCTGGCGGTCTCCCCCTCCCTGAAGGCGCACGGCGTCTCCGGCAGAGCCCGTCTTTTCGAAGTCGTACAGCGGGTCTCTCAGGTCAACGCTGACAGAAGACGAAACGCACCGCAGCATCAGTTTACCGGGAAATCGGTCTTTGCCCCGGAGCTTGCCGCTCATCCTGAGCTTGAGCTGGATTATATTGTCGCTGTTCCGCAGATGGCCCACTATATGGAGTGGAGTTCTAAGATCTACTCGATCTATCTCAAGTACATTGCTGCTGAGGATATCCATGTCTACTCGATCGACGAGGTGTTTATGGATGTGACAGATTATCTGTCTACTTATCAGCTGACACCGCATGAGCTGGCTATGAAGATGATTCACGATGTTCTTGATCAGACCGGCATCACGGCGACCGCCGGCATCGGAACCAATCTGTATCTCTGCAAGGTAGCCATGGATGTCGTAGCCAAGCATATCCCTGCAGACAAAGACGGCGTCCGCATTGCTGAGATCGACGAATACAGTTATCGCGAAAAGCTCTGGGAGCACCGTCCGCTCACAGATTTCTGGAGGGTCGGACGCGGATATACCAGAAAGCTTGAAGCCGTCGGACTCTATACCATGGGCGATATTGCGCTGTACTCCACCACAGAATCCGGCAGGGATCATCTGTACAAGCTTTTCGGCATCAATGCGGAACTGCTGATCGACCATGCCTGGGGATACGAACCCTGTACGATGCAGGCGATCAAAGACTACGGTGCAGAGCGCAAGAGTCTCGGTGCCGGTCAGGTGCTCTCCTGCCCCTATACTTTTGAAAAAGCACGGCTCGTCACCAGGGAAATGGCTGATGCACTTTCTCTGAATCTCGCGGACAAGCATCTGGTGACTGATCAGATCGTGCTGACCATCGGCTATGACCGCGAAAGCCTGACTGATCCGTCGATCCGCAAAAAATACCACGGCAATATCAAAAATGATTTCTACGGCCGTAAGATCCCAGAGCATGCACACGGCACCATCAACCTCTCCCGCCAGACTGCTTCCACAAGAATGATCATCGATGCCGCTATGGAGCTCTATGACAGGATCGTCAATCCTGATCTGCTCGTTCGACGGATCTCGATCACTGCCGGGAAGATCCTCCGGGAAGATCAGGTGCAGGAGCATTCTGATTTTGAACAGTTGGATTTTTTCACAGATTACAGCGCATTGGAAAAAAAGCGAAAAGAGGAAGATGCGATGCTTGAGAAAGAAAAACGCCGTCAGGAGGCGATTCTCTCTCTGCAGAAAAAATTCGGTAAAAATGTAATTCTGAAAGGAATGAATCTGAAAGAAGGTGCCACCATGCGTGACCGCAATAATCAGATCGGCGGTCATAAGGCATGACTGTTTTTTCAGATATTTGATTTTGCCCGAAATGGAGGTTTTTAGAAATGGGAAAATATGACGAGATCATACATCTGAGCCGTCCGGTGGACAATCGCCATCCGGCGATGTCTCTGCATAATCGCGCCGCACAGTTTGCTCCGTTTGATGCTCTGACCGGCTTTGGCGGCAGAATCTACGAGACCTCCCGTCTGACCAGTGAGCGCATCGATCTCACGGAAGATGTCAAGCAGACCATCAATGCACGCCTTCTCCGGATCGAAGCTCATATCAAGGAACACCCGCTCGTGACCGTCACCTATTTTCTTCCGGATAAAACAAAGGACGGCGGGTCCTATCCGACCGTCACCGCCCGTGTTCTAAAAATCGATATTTATGAGGAACGCCTCCGTCTGGAGAATGACCTCAACATTGCCTTTGACGATATTATGGCGCTGGAACCGGCACAGGATCTTTCTTTTTCGTCACCTTAGCCCGGCTCCGTTCGTGTGGATAAGATCTCTGTACCAGAGTGCAGAATCTTTCAGAATTCTCTCCTGTGTCAGAAAATCCACATATACCATTCCGAAGCGCTCAGAATACCCTTTATCCCACTCAAAATTATCCATCAGAGACCAGTGAAAGTACCCTCTGATATCTGTATCATCTGTCGCTTTCTGCAGTTCTCTCAGATATTTGGCAAGAAAATCGATTCTGTTAGGGTCATGCACTCTGCCGTCTACAGAAACTATGTCATGTGCAGACATACCGTTTTCTGTAATATAGATCGGCTTTTTGTAGCGTTCATACAGAAATTTCGGTCCCCAGCGCAGACATTCCGGCGTCACCGGCCATCCGCAGCCTGTTCTTCCGTAACCTGCAGTTCTGATCACTTCCTCAGGTTTTCCGTCAGCTCCCATTCTGAAACAGCGTCCATTGTAAATATTCTGTCCGTAAATGTCGATCGGCTCAGAGATCAGACGAAGATCCTCCTCTGTGATCCTCGGAAGATACTTCTCATAGCGTGCCAGTCCTTCCTCCGGATAGTGACCGAACAGTACCGGATCCGACCACCAGGAAACATTCCAGGTCCAGTTTTCCATATTCTCCGGGATCGAAAAATACATCTGTCTGGCAGCTTCGATGTCCTCCGGTTTTTCCGTTTCCGGATAGCAGACTCCGCTCGTCGGTGCATAGCCGATCGTCAGCGGCTGCTGCGCATGAGTACGCAGCTGCTGCACGGCACGTCCATGAGCACGCAGTGCATTGTGCGCCATCTCGAAGGTGTCACGCAGAGGACTTTTCAGTCCCGGTGCATGTACACCGTTTAAAAAACCGAGACCAACAAAACACTGCGGTTCATTCAGGGTAAAGAAATTTTTCACACGATCGCTGAACCGCTCTGCGATCAGTGCGGCATAATCTCCGAACCAATCTGCGATCTGCGGATTCATCCAGCCTCCGCGCTTGTACAGCTCGTACGGCAGTTCCCAGTGATACAGTGTGATAAATGGCTCGATCCCATTTTTCAGAAGTTCATCGATCAGCGCACTGTAAAATGCCATCCCCTCTTCATTTACTTTTCCGCTTCCTTCCGGGAGTACTCTGGACCAGTCAATGGAAAAGCGATATGCCTTCAGTCCGATTTCTTTCATGATCCTCACATCTTCTCGAAAACGATGATAATGATCACAGGCCATATCTCCTGTATGTCCGCCGAAGATCTTTCCGGGCTCCTTTGTAAAAACATCCCAGACGTTTTTTCCCTTTCCTGTTCCTGACACACCGCCCTCGATCTGGTAGGAACTTGTTGCGGCACCCCACATAAAATCATTTCGAAATCCCATCCGGACTCCCCTCACTCTCTTTCGATATTCTTGCAGACCAGTTTTACTATTCCTTTACTCCACCGAGTGTTACTCCGGCGATAATGTATTTCGACAGGAAAAGATATACCACAATGATCGGCACGATCGCTACCGCGATCATCATATAGACCTTACCCATATCGAAGTTCATATAATCCGCTCCACGAAGCGTAGCGATCAGAATCGGAACTGTCATCTTGTTTTTCGACTGAATGACCAGAGCAGGAACAAAGTAGTTGTTCCATGAACCAACAAACGTAAAGATCGCCTGAACGGCAATGGCCGGCTTCATGATCGGCAGTACAATACGGTTGAAGGTATGGAATTCTCCGGATCCGTCGATTCGTGCCGCTTCCACCAGCGACAGCGGCAGGGAAGACTGCAGATAGCTGTACATAAAGTAAAATACTGCCGGTGAGGCTACTGACGGAAGGATCAGAGGAAGCAGCGAATCATACATTCCCATCTTCGTGATCAGTCTCAGAAATCCCATGGCGGTAACCTGTGTCGGCATGACCAGGATCGCCATAATAAAGGTAAATGCAGCCTTTTTGATCTTAAAATCATAGGCATACAGACCGTAGGCGGTCAGGGAAGAAAAATAGGTGCAGATGGCCGCACAGCTTGCAGATACAAACAGACTGTTCAGTATTCCCCGCAGCATTGGGAAGGTTCCGTCATTTGCCACATTTTTAAAGTTGTTGATCAGATCCTTTCCGGGCAGAGCCGAAAATCCTTTCTGAAGATCTGCATGTGACCTTGTGGCATTGATCAGAAGAATATAGAAGAAAAACAGGCACATGAATGCCAGCAGCAGCAGAACCCCATGAACCAGGGCGCTCTCCGCATAATGTGATTTATTCCGCTTCATAGCTTATCTCCTCCTTCTCTCTTCTTTTGCCCTGCGCTTTGCCGCTGCCTTTGATCCATCCGGATCATTGTCATTCGTCATTCGGTAAACGATAAAGCAGAGAATACCGCTGACAATAAACAGATATACAGAAAGTGCACCGGCCATACCATAGTTTTTGCTCTTCAGGTGACTGTTGAGGAACATGATCAGTGTCATGGATGAATGGTTCGGATTTCCCTGTCCGTTTGTCAGGATCTGAGGTACGTCAAACATCTGAAGTCCTCCAATGATCGCGGTGATCATGGTATAGGCCAGGATCGGTCGGATCAGCGGAAGTGTGATATACCAGAAACGTCTCCATCCGTTGCATCCGTCGATCTCAGATGCCTCAAAAATATCATTGCTGATTCCCATAATGGCAGCCATCAGCATGATCGTCGTATTTCCGAACCACATCAGGAAATTCATAAATCCGATCAGGGCTCTGGTGCCGAAAACAGTTCCCATAAAATCGATCGGCTCTTTCAGCCAGCCAAGTGACATCAGAATCGAATTGACCGGTCCGTGTGAGGAAAACATCGTAAAAAAAAGCATCGCAAAGGCAGATGCCATGATCAGATTCGGCAGATAGATCACGACCTTGAAAAACTGCATTCCATGGATTTTGATGCGGATATTTGTAAACCAGCTCGCAAGCAGAAGTGCTATGCCGATCTGTGGAATAAATCCGATGATCCAGAGGATCATGGTATTTGCGCCGTATCCCAGCATATCTGACTTCAGCAGACTGAGATAGTTCTTAAAACCGACAAAATTCGGTCCGATGGATTTCAGACCGGAACGATAATACTCATAAAAGCTGTATCGCACGGTATCCGCCAACGGAATCAATGAAAAGATAAAAAATGAAATGAAAAATGGCAGGATAAACAGATATCCCCATTTTGCATAACTGATGCTTTTGCGTTTTCTCATAATTCGCTTTCCCCCACAGTTCGGAGCTGTCCCTCTTTCAGGACAGCTCCGGCCTTTCTCTTCAGATTGAAGCGCTCATACTTGCAGTTTATTCCGGCCAGATGATCTCTGTGATTTCCGGGTAACGCACTTTGATAGAAGTCTCAAAGTTGTTCTTTGCAGTTTCATAGTCTACCGTTCCCTGGAAATAGTCACTGAAGGAACTCTGGATCAGTTCTACGCAGCCCTGATCGTATGCGGACAGCGGTGCGATCTTGATGTTCTCTGCAACCGGCGCGAAATATTTGAATGCGTTCTGACCTCCAAGAAATTCAGAGGAGAAGTTTGCATCGTCCGCTGCTGCCTCCTGCATTCCGCTGATCGTATTGGTAAAGTCTGTCTTCTCTCTGGAGATGGTCAGCAGGCTGTCCTTATTTGCAGTAACCGCCAGAATGATGTCTTTCACATGCTCCGGATTGTCTGTACCGGTGCATCCATGTACATAGGAACCTCCCCAGTTGTATTCCTGCGGCGGATTGGTAACTGCCCATGCACCTGCTTCGCCGTCCCAGTTCGGGTTTAAGGTGAAGTCAATGCCCCATGCCGGGAACAGGAATGCAAATACCTTTGATTCAGAGCCCATGGATTTATTCCAGTCATCATTCCACTGTCCCTTGACTGTCTTGTCAAAGTAACCTGCATCCAGCCACTCCTTGGAATCTGAGATCCAATCCGTGATCTGCTTATCGATCACGATCTTTGTCTCGCCTGCAGATACCCACGGATTCTCAATGCTGTTTCCGTAGAGACGGAAGGTGTCAGCATAGGAAGCAAAGGTAAAATATCCTGCACTCTTCAGCTTTTCGGCTGTTCCCTTCAAAGTCTCCCAATCCTTAACCATCGCTCCTACTTCTTCCGGATCATCTGTTCCGAGTACCTCTTTTGCGATATCTCTTCTGTACACCAGCAGGCCCGGGCAGCACTGCCAGGTAGAACCTCTCTGTACACCGTTTACATCTGATGCTGTGGTTTTTGTAAAGCTGTACTGGTCTGCGAGATCTTTCTCCGGATCGATTCCCAGATCGGTCAGCGGGATGGCAACATCGATCTCCGCATCAGTATATTTATTTACGTAATCTGTCTCAGACAGGAACAGATCGATCTTATCATCATCTGCTGCATCTGCCTGATTCAGCAGTGCCTCATCAAGCTTATCCTGATATACTCCATCCTGGTTCGGATTGATGATCCAGTGAATCTCAGTACCATCCTTTAAAGTAGTGACGGTTCCGTCTGCCGATGTAGACTCGACCTCCGGATATACCAGCTCTACACGCTCTCTGAATTCCCCATTCCAGGAATAGATGTTGATGACCTTTCCCTCCTCTGCATGAGCAATGCATCCTGTCATTGCCATCGCTGCGGTAAGTACTGCAATAGCTGTTCTCTTTTTCATAGTTGATCTCCTTTCTTTTTCAGATCCTGTATCTCTCATTTGATGGGGCGATTATAGCAGTCTGTCTTAAAAGAAATATATAAAATCCATTCCGCAAATATCATTTTCATGACATGAAATCACATTTTTATCATTTAAGATCATGAATCTGATATTTTTGTCACCAATATTATTTTGAACTGTGCTATTCTTACTTATAATCAACCATAGCAAAGTAAACGCTGTTTCCCGTTGACGATTTTCCGTCCGGGAGCGATCATTCATATAAAGGAGATCTTATTTATGAAACCACTGCATTTTATTGACGATTTCGGAAGCTTTACCTTACAGGATCCGGAAACTACGAGTTATCTGTATCTTCCGCTTGCCTCCGAGAAAGGATTGAAAAGCTCTGTCACTCCAACACTGGGAGGTGATGCAAAGATCGATCAGGAAACCTTCCTGCTCGAACCGGTAAGTGCTGAAAACCTTCATAATAACCGTGCCGTTCGCAACTTCTGGATAGCCGCTGAGGATCATACCGTCTGCTCTGTCGTCGGAGCTTCCGCACTGCAGGAAGCTGCACGCTTTACTCCGAATCAGGACGAAAGCAGTCTGAGTGCCGGTTTTATGTGGCAGAAGCTGACCCGAAAACTGAATGCTCTTCCGGTAAGATCCACTGTCACTTCTTTTGTTCCGGAGGATGCCAATGCAGAGGTGATGATCGTTGAACTGGAAAATCTCTCTGAACAGGAGCTGTCGGTGACACCTTATGCGGCTCTTCCGATCTACGGACGCAGTGCGGACAATCTCCGTGATCACAGAAATGTCACCTCCATGCTGCACAGGATCCGCACGATTCCCGAAGGCGTTCTCGTAAAACCGACGATGTCCTTTGATGAGCGCGGGCACAGAGAAAATCATCATATTTATTATGTGACCGGCTGTGACAGCAGCGGGCAGAAACCGGAAGCCTTCTATCCTACTCTGGATGATTATCTCGGAGAAGGCGGTACCGGTCTGCATCCCCGCGCAGTTCTTGAACAGCTTCCCGGGGTTCCCGCCGGAAGTACTGCCGCCGGCAAAGAGGCTATGGGAGCATTTCGCTTTTCAAAACTCTCCCTCTCACCCGGACAGACTGCTCAGTATATCCTTCTGCTCGGTGTGGAAGATTCTGAAGAAGAGATTCTGACACTGTTCTCACGTTTTGACAGCTTTGAAAAAGCTTCGGCAGAATTTGAACATACCAGAGAATACTGGCAGAAAAAGGTCAATGTGGATTTTCACACCGGAAGACCTGACTTCGATTCTCTGATGAAATGGATCAGTTTTCAGCCATTCCTGCGCCGGCTCTACGGCTGTTCCTTCCTCCCGCATCACGACTACGGACGCGGCGGACGCGGATGGCGTGACCTCTGGCAGGACTGCCTCTCTCTTCTGCTGTTGGAACCGAAGGAAGTCGGAGAAATGATCACCAAAAACTTTGGCGGCGTCCGCATCGACGGAACGAACGCCACCATTATCGGAGATGGAGACGGAAACTTTATTGCAGACCGCAACGGGATCTCCCGTGTCTGGATGGATCACGCACTCTGGCCGCTGATCACTACCACACTCTATATTCATCAGACCGGTGACCTTGATCTTCTGAACACTCAGGTACCTTACTTCAAAGACAGTCAGACCAGACGCGGCACAGCTGTGGATCATAGCTGGTCACAGGATCAGGGAAGCCTTCTGCTTACAGAACATGGTGAGATCTATCAGGGCTCTGTTCTCGAACATCTGCTGATCCAGCAGCTGACAGCCGTCTTTGATGTGGGCAGCCATGGTATCTGCCGTCTGCGCGGTGCTGACTGGAACGATGCTCTGGACATGGCAGCGGAACACGGGGAAAGTGTCGCCTTCACCTGTGCTTATGCCGGAAATCTCAGGACCCTCGCCCAGCTGCTGTATCAGCTCTCCGATAAAGACCCTGAGGCGAAAACAGAGCTGTCTGAGGAGGTTCAGATCCTTTTAGATCTGGATCTGACTTCCGCTGATATGACGCTTGCAAAAAGAAAGATTCTGGACTCCTATACTTCCCGATGCGAACATCATATCTCCGGAAAAAAGCGTTGTTTCATTCTCAGAGATCTTGCCGTGATGCTTGAAAAAACTGCTGACCAGATCACTGATCTGCTGAAACATCAGGAGTGGATCGAAGGAAATTATCAGGACGGCTGGTTTAACAGCTACTATGACAATCATGGCCGTGCAGTGGAAGGGTTCTTCGGTGATCAGGTCCGTATGATGCTGACCGGCCAGGTATTTGCGATCATGGGAAATGTGGCTGATGATGAACAGATTTTAAAAATAGTACGCAGTGCTGACCGTTACCTGTTCCGCAAAGAGATCGGCGGTTACCGTCTGAACACTGATTTTCAGGAATTGAAATTTGATATGGGACGTATGTTTGGTTTCGCATACGGTGAAAAGGAAAATGGTGCGGTATTCTCACATATGTCTGTGATGTTTGCCAATGCGCTCTTCCGTCGAGGCTTTGCAAAAGAAGGTCAGAAATCTCTCGACGCCCTCGCAGATGCCGCCTTATGCTTTGAGACCTCCCGCATCTATCCTGGAATTCCGGAATATTTCCGCTCTGACGGCCGTGGCATGTATCATTACCTGACCGGTGCAGCCAGCTGGTATCTGCTCACCATGCTGACCGAGGTCTTCGGCGTGAAGGGATCCATGGGCGATCTTGTGCTTGCACCGAAGCTGACGAAAGATCTCTTTGATCAGGACGGCACCGCCTCCGTCACTGCACCGTTTGGCGGCAGAATGTTTCATATCACCTACCTCAACGAGAAGAAGCTGGATTACGGTTCCTGCCATATCCGTTCTGTCAAATGTGACAGCACTCTTCTCGCTGTAACTTCTCCGAATACTGTCCGGATCAGTAAAGAGATGATCCAGGAACTCTCTGATGATGTTTATGAGATCCTGGTTGTTCTTGACTGAGATGCGCAGCACGTAAAGAGAGGGGCTGTTGATCGTAACAGCCCCCTTTTGTTATTCCACAATATTCCACTTCTGCCGGAAATGCTCATCCCGATATTTCTTCGGTGTCATCCCGGTCAACTCACGAAACTGTTGTATAAAATGGCTTTGTGAGGAAAAAGCCAGCCTGTTTGCGATCTCAATGATCGTGTACTGGCTGTACTGAAGCATATTTTTTGCCATTTCTATCTTCTGTTCCCTGATAAATCCACTGACTGAGCTTCCTGTTTCCTTTTTAAACAGACGGGACAGATAGCTGGATGACACGCCAAGTTCATTTGCCAGGGTATCCACAGTGATCCGTTCTTTGATGTGTGCATACACATATTCCTTGCAGACACTGATATGTCTGGAGACCGTATCCCCTCTTCTGTATTTTCTCATTTTTGCAGTAAAATCCAGCACCATCTCATCATGCAGATGCATGATCTGCTCTGTCGCATGAAGGTCATCGAGTTTTCGGATATAAAAGTCACTGAGACGGAATGCCTGCTCAAGCTCCATTCCTTTCTGTCTGCACAGCCTGGTCACCATCGCAGTTGTGATCACAAAGTGATATTTCAGATTTGTCACCGGATCTCTCGAAAGCTGTCCGACACCCTCATCTGCGACAAATCTGTTCTGTTCGCAGTTTTTTCGCACTGCATCCACATCACCATTCACCACTGCCTGATAAAACTGGTATTCTTCCTGAAGATCCTTATGTGACTGATCATCTATGTCATCCCCTATTTCCAGTAAAAACCATTCTCGCTGATATCCCATGCTGTCCTCCTCTTTTCTACTGTTCCGGAAGTCTGCCCTTCTCTTTGCATGCTGCTTAGCCTCAATATTTTTCCGCTGCTTCCTCATAAATGCCCTGGGACTCTTCTTCCATGCATGCCCAGTCGATCGGTCGATTTCTGAAAAACTGTTCCACATCCTTCTTTCCGATTGGACGAAGCACACGGCACGGATTGCCGACGGCAACCACATTGTCCGGCAGGTCCTTTGTCACGATGCTTCCGGCTCCGACGACTACATTGTCACCGATGGTAATTCCCGGAAGGATCACCACTCCCGCTCCGATCCAGCAGTTTCTTCCGATATGCACCGGCAGATTGTACTGATAGCCTTTCTCCCGCAGCTCCGGAAGAATCGGATGCCCGGCTGTAGAAATCGTCACATTCGGACCGAACATTGTATAACTGCCCACATAAATGTGTGTGTCATCCACACAGGTAAAGTTAAAATTACAGTAGACACTGTCTCCGAAATGCAGATGCACTCCGCCGAAGTTTGAATGAAGCGGCGGTTCGATATAGCAGTTCTCTCCGATTTCCGCAAACATCTCCTTCAGGAGCTTCTGCCTCTTCTCCATCTCTGTCGGTCTGGTCTGATTAAAATCATAGAGCAGATCCAGTTTTTTCAACTGAACCTCCATGATCTCCTGATCTCCCGGCAGATATAATTCTCCCAAATGCATTCTTTCTTTTGCTGATTTCATATTTTTTCTTCTCTACTCCTCTGATTCCAGCCATCTCTGCAGCAGATACTCGTTGTACGCCGCACTGCTCTGCTCATACTGCTTTTTCTGCATGATCCGATTCCGATCACTCAAAATCGCCAGCATCTCATCCGCGATCTCTTCCATCGGAAGTTTCTGATAATGTGACAGATAACCGATCATCCGCTGTGCTGTAAAATCGGTATTCAGATTTTTCGTGACTTCATCACAGAATGGTTCCGGATAACCTCGTTTCAGCAGGATCCGGTAAAGTTCCCTGCTCTTCTCTGATTTTGGTTTCATGATTCTCTCCATACGCTATCTTCATGCCCTGCATACAGGATCTATGCTCAGCCGTACATGATTTTCTGGCTTATTGTACCATGTCCGACGCATAGACAAAAGACAGAAAACTTGTTTTCTTCCGGATTCTTTCTTGATTTTTGACCTTCATATGATAAAATAATTTTCATCTTGCGCAGATGATCCGTCTGTGCAGAATGTTAATCATAAGGAGATTGTCAAATGGAAAACTCACTGACTCAAGGGAACCTGCTCAAAGCTATGGTGCGTTTTTCTGTTCCCTATCTGATCGCCTGCTTTCTTCAGACTTTCTACGGCATGGCTGATCTTTTTATCACCGGCCGCTTCAACGGAGCCGCCCAGGTGACCGCTGTTTCCATCGGAAGCCAGATGATGCACATGTTTACCGTCATTATCGTCGGACTTGCCATGGGTACGACCGTTTCCATCAGCCACGCGATCGGTGCAGGTGACCGGAAACGCGCATCCAGCGCGATCGGAAATTCGATTACGGTCTTTGCCGTCGTAACAGTGATCGGAACCGTATTGCTGCTGTTGAATATTTCCGGACTGCTGTCACTGCTGAAAACTCCGGTGGAGGCAGACGAAGCTGCCCGCCAGTATCTGTTTGTCTGCTTTCTTGGCATTCCGTTCATCGCAGCCTACAATGTGATCAGCAGTATCTTCCGTGGTCTCGGAGATACCAGAAGTCCGATGATCTTTGTCGGCATCGCAGGTGTATTTAACGTCGGACTGGACTACCTGTTGATCGGTGTATTTTCTCTTGGAGCCGCCGGCGCAGCGATCGCTACCGTCGCATCTCAGGGGATTTCCGTAATTATGGCACTGCTGTTTGCCAGAAAGATGAAAAACGGTGTGAAGCTCTCCCTGAGTGACCTGGTTCCTCAGGCATCGATCACAAAAAATCTGCTTTCCATCGGTGTCCCGATCGCCTGCCAGGACGGTCTGATTCAGATCTCATTTCTTGTGATCACAATGATCGCAAATATGCGCGGTCTGGCCATCGCCACCTCTGTCGGAATTGTGGAAAAGATCATCAGCTTTCTGTTTCTTGTACCGTCAGCGATGCTCTC
The DNA here is from genome assembly GCA_030527715.1 of Eubacteriales bacterium. Lineage (GTDB taxonomy): Bacteria > Bacillota > Clostridia > Lachnospirales > Lachnospiraceae > Marvinbryantia. The sequence continues at coordinate 28,881 of JAUNAF010000004.1, read as the reverse complement.
CACCGTCTCTGCGATCGCAGCACAGAATGCAGGTGCCGGTTATCATGACCGCGGACAGAAAACTCTGCGCTATGGCATCACCCTCTGTGTGGGCTTTGGCATTCTGGTCAGCATCCTCTGCCAGTTTATCTCGCCGCAGATCCTCTCACTTTTTGTCAAAGGAGAGCCGCAGGTCGTTCATTTCGGAGCGCAGTATCTGCGTGCCTACAGTATGGACTGCATCTTCGCCGGAATACATTTCTGTTTCAGCGGCTACTTCAGCGCCTACGAAAAGTCCATGTATTCCTTTGCACACAATGTGATCTCGATCCTTGTGGTTCGTATTCCGATCGCTTATCTCGCGTCCATCTATTTCCCTGAAAATCTGTTTCCAATGGGAATGGCCGCACCGCTGGGTTCTTTCCTCTCAGCTCTGATCTGTCTCGGACTTTATCTGAATCTGAAGAAAAAAATCTGAACAATGAACCGATGAAACTAATGCCCTGGAATCCAAAGCTGAATTCCAGGGCATTAAACATTATTTTAACAGTATTCTCCGTATTCACAGCCGACATTTTCCGCTCTCACTTCATCCAGCAGAATCAGCTTTCCGTGTTTCTTCGTATAAAGCTTTACCATACCGACACCGTTTCCACCATTCCAGAGGCGGTTGTGCCGTTTGTATCCATCCGGCGATTCGTAATTAAACAGAAGCATGTCTTTTTTCTCACAGGTGATATCTGTGATCATCTTCGCCCAAAATGTTTCCTGTTCCACATGCCAGACGATCTGTGTTTCTGTCTCCTTGCAATCGAATTTTGTCCTCGTTCCTGTCCAGAACTTGGAAAAATTGAATTCATAACTTTTTCCTTCGTACCAGAAATCTGAGAGCAGCTTCCTTTTCAGAGCTATTCCAAAAGCCTTCGGACAGCCGCCTCCGATATCAAACACGCTGTTTTTCAGCTGTTTTCCGGTTCGCAGACTGGTCAGATGGCAGGAACTGAGCCATACCCAGGGACTTGTAAAATCTCCTCCCCAGTTCTTGTCTGCATAACCATAGCAGTCCTTCGGTCTCACCAGATAGCGCTCGCCGTGATACTCCACCCATCCGGAGTACTCAGTCTTCATTCCTTCCGCATGCCAGAACATTTCAAATGCATTCAGTCTGCGGAAGATCTCTGCGGCCCCGTAGCCTACATGAAAGGCCACTTTTTTGTCTATTCTCAGTTTCCACCGCATGCTTCCGCTGTCACTCATCCACTCCGGATGCGCTGCTGCGTCCTCCGCAGAGACCTTTACTTCTCCTGCCGTATGTCTCTCATCCAGCAGACAATTGCCGGCTTTTACAGCGAACGGTGTCGTTTTTCTCAGTTTCACTTCTGACCATTGGAAAAATCGATGGAGCTGTGCCCGATCTTCTCCCCATGCACCGCACTTCACCATCAAATAAGACGGAACTGCTGTCTCACTGCTCTGTCCAAACAGCGCCTTTTTCTTTCCAAGTGCCGGATTACAGGTAAAAAACTCTATAAAAAAGCCCTTTGCCTCACCTGTTTTCTCATGATAGCCGGTAAAGGAATGCCACCACCAGTCATACCCTTTTCTCGCCAGCGGTCCTTTCAGCATAAACTGATCTCTGCTGATATCGGAAATATTTGCCATCTGTTATCGCCTTCTTTCAAATTTATCATATCTGCACTCCTACGGATTGCAGTTTCCGCAGGGATCGTAACCTGACGCGATCAGTTCCTCTCTTGTCCCGGTATATTCCTGCCTGTTTTTCTCTTTCATCTGTCCTACACTCTTGCAGTCCGGATAATGAAACTTCTTTGTGTTTGTATTCAGAACATAATTCCTGCCTGTAGAGGTATTCTCATCCGATATGCTGTCCTCCGGGACGGCATTCTCATCTGATACATTCTCTACCCATGCCTGATTTTCATCAGATACACTCACCTCTGCCGGCTGCTCTGAAAAAGAGATCTCCCCGTCAGAAACGGTGCAGGTCACTTCTCCCTGCAGATCTGTTCTGTAGATATCTGTGCCTCTTTCGTTTAAAGCTTCCAGTGTCTGCTCTGTGGGATGTCCATAGGAATTATCCTCCCCTGCACTGATAAATGCTGCACTTGCCCCCATCGCATCCAGCAGCTCTTCCGAACTGGAACTCGAGCTTCCATGGTGACCGACCACGTAGAGATCACTCTCCAGCGGGAGTCCTGAATTCACAATATCTGCTTCCTCATCAAACTCCGCATCACCTGTGATCACAGCGCTGAACTCATCCGTACTGATCCGCACAGCCAGAGAATCATTATTTTCGTCCGCCTCATCATAATTCATCGGACCGAGGATCTGTATGTCCGCTTCACCGAACTGATAGCTGTCTCCTGCCTCAGGATGTTCTTCCTCAACGTTCCCTTTCTCGGCCATCTGACGGAAAGAATCATAGATTTTTGTATCCGCCTCATAATCCGGAGACAAGATCATGTCCACTTCTGTCGTATTCAGCACACCGACCAGACCGGCGATATGATCCTCATCGTAATGAGAAACGATCATGTAGCGAAGTCTGTCGATCCCATGCTTCTTCAGATAGGCTACCACATAGGAAGAATGACTGCGTCCTCCGCCATCGTACAGCAGGTATTCACCGTTTGTTTCACACAGAATACTGAGTCCCTGCCCGACATCCAGCATCGTGAGCCGAAAATCTGCCTCTTCTGCACGGACTGCTGCAGGACTGCACAAAGAGAACATCACCATCAGCAGACAGAAAACTTTCAGGATCTGTCCGGACAGTGATGAAGCTGTTTTCCTCTGATTCATTTTTTCACCTGTTTTCTTTATTTGTGGGAATTATCTGCTGCCTCTCTCTGCCGGCAGCATTTTACCCTGATATTGTATCTCAGATTTGAAAGTCAGGCAAGTCTGCATAAAAAGTCAGCAATAGCATGTCTGGCGGACATTTGCTTCGCATACTTGGCAGTAAAAAACCTGCCCGCACATTCCTGTACGGACAGGCATTTCACAGATTTCTCTGTATGAAGTTGCATTACTGAAGCAGCGGGATCTCATATCCCCAGCTCTTGCGCATGCCGTCCATGATCTCCATCACAGCGATCGTCTCAGCGTGCGGCATCTCCGGGCACTCCAGATCTCCGTTTTCAATGGCGCGTACGCAGGCTTCCACCTCATACTCATAGCCGGTGATCTGCTCAGGAATCGGGTACTCTTTTACCAGCTCATAATCCTCATTGAATACACAGATTTTCTCCGGATTGTTGATATTCTGGATCTCAATATACCCCTTGGTACCGAAGATTCTTCCATCGCGGTTCAGGGCTGCCTTTACATGGCTCTGCATGGTTGCGACCTTATCTCCGTCAAATACCATCGTGATACTGTCGATCATATCCACGCCGTTTTTGAAGACAGCGGAGGAACGGATATCTGTAACATTATTTCCGAATACCATGCGTGCAAAGTTGACCAGATAGACACCGACATCCAGCAGTGCTCCGCCGGCAAGCTCCGGATCCCAGATACGCTTGATCTCACTGAGCTGATAGCCCAGATTTGCAGTCAGAGAAGTCACCTCACCGATCTCTCCGTCTGCGATAATCTGATCAATGATCCTGCGTGACGGCATATATCTTGTCCAGATTGCCTCTGTCAGAAGCAGCTTCTTCTCTTCCGCAAGTGCGATCAGCTTTCTCGCCTGATCTGCATTTACCGTAAAGGATTTCTCACACAGCACATTTTTTCCATGCTCCAGGCAGAGTACCGCACATTTGTAATGATGGGAATGCGGTGTGGCAACATATACCAGATCCACGTTCTCATCCTGCAGCATCTCCTCGTAGGAGCCGTAGGCACGCTCAAATCCATAGGTCTTGGCAAATGCCTCTGCACGGTCCAGGCTGCGCGCTGCAACAGCATATGCCTGCACATTCTCCATTCCAGCAATGGTAGTCGCCATTTTCACAGCGATCGCACCTGCACCAAGAATTGCCATTCTGATCATTGTTTTGTCCTCCTGTCTCGTCAGTTAGTTTTTAAATCGCTCCCATGCACTGCTCAGCCCGTCGATGACAGCGCGGTAGGTCGCGTATTTCTCTTCATAGATTTCCTTATATTCCGGACGCGGATAGATCGTCTTTGTGATCTTCACGGTTTTTGCTGCTGCATCCGGATAGTCTGCATAGATTCCTGCTGCGATTCCTGCCGCCATTGCCGCACCCTGCGCGCCGAGCTCCTTGTCTGCGATCACGTCGACCGGGATCTGCAGTGCATCTGCGAAGATCTGAACCCAAACATCAGAGTTGGCTGCTCCGCCTGCAAGACGGATACTCTTCGGCACCTCTCTGTTTCTGAGCAGCTTTCTCACATGAGTGACATGGGAGAATACAATGCCCTCATAAACTGCACGGAGCATATGTTTTTTGTTATGATATGCGGTCAGACCGACAAAAGTTCCCTTTGCAAGCGCATCTTCATTGGAACCGTTCAGGAACGGCAGGAAGATAATATTGTTGTCCTGAGGCTCGATCGATGCCACCCATTCATTTGTCAGATCATAGACAGAACCGCCTTCTTTTTTCGCCTCTGCCTTCTCCGCACTCATCAGGTTTCGGATAAACCACTCCATATTTCCTGCAGAAGTCGGACTGCTCTCCTCCACCAGATAATAGCCCGGGATACAGAACATGGAATTTAAGGAGACCGTTCCGTTGGTGACCGGCTCTTTTCTGATAAACTCATTGATGCTCCAGGTGCCGGCGATCATACACATCTGCTCCTCATCGCAGAGGCCGGAAGCAATACCGCAGGCATTGACATCGAACATTCCTGCTGCAACCGGGATCCCTTCCGGAAGTCCTGTCAGCTCGCTTGCCTCTTTCGTAACGTGACCGCAGATATCTGCCGCATAGCGAAGCGGCGGAAGCTTGTCATAGCACTCCTCCAGATCAAACAGCTTCATCAGCTCTCTGTCATGCTGTTTCGTTGTCAGATTCACCAGATTTGATCCGGAACAGTCTGTATACTCACTGTAGGCCTCTCCGGTCATGCGGTAGCGGATATAATCCTTGACTGCAAAAATATACTTTGTGCGCTCCAGCACCTCCGGCTGATTCTCCTTAAACCAGGCAAGAAGACTGACCGGCTGTACGGCAAGGATCTCCTGAAATGTCTTCTCGTAGACTTTTTTGTTCGTACCGTTCTGATACCATTTTTCCACCTGCTCCCAGGCTCTGGTGTCTGTGGAGATGATTCCGTTGTAGGACGGCTTTCCATCGTAGCCAACCATATACAGACCTTTTCCGTGTCCTGAGAAGGAAACTCCGGCGATCAGCGCCGGATCGATCCCGCTTTTTTCAATAGCCTCACGGACTGCCTGTGCATTTACCTGCCACAGCTCCTCCATATCACGCTCAGTGTATCCCGGTTTCGGGGTAAGCGTTACCGTCGGAACGCTGGCCACCGAAATCTGATTTCCGGCTTCGTCAAAAATCGCAGCCTTGGAGAAGGTTCCTCCATTATCAATTCCAAGTAAGTACTTCATATCACATCATCCCCATTATTTCTCTATATGGTAACAGATCCGGAATACGCATATTTCAGGTATTCCGGATCAGTTGTCAAGTTTTCTTCTGTTTTATTTACTTTTCAGTTTCTGTCGGAACGCCCGGGCAGTTCGGTCCGAAATGCTTCAGAACTACCAGCGGCTCAACCTTACTGGTGTTTGTGATCGTAACGCCCTCAGTTGCTGCCTTCTCGGATACGAAGAACTCATCGGAGCTCTGCTGTCCGAAGTGAAGAAGTGTCGGTGCCTCAGCATCGTAAACGCCGAATTTTCCATGGCCCTGAACAAAGATACATCCATAAGCAGCGCCGTCCTTGATGGTTACGCTCTGACCCGGATTGACGGTCAGCTCCTTAGCTGCGATGTACGGATTTGCATAGGTGATCCACTTCTGTGTGTAAGCCTCGTTCTCAGTCTCAATGATCGGAGCACGGAAATAATGTTTTCTGTAATGCGGATCTACGTTCTTCTCCCAGTCAAGAAGCTTGAAGACATCCTCTACATCCTTCTGGCCTTCCGGAAGCTCCTCATCCAGCATCTCCGGCGGATAAACCTCTCCGGATACGATGTTCTCATATACAGAGTTTACATCAGAGTTCCACTGCGGCTCGTAGGTCAGTACGGATGCCGGTGCATGGATAACGCCTGCCGGTGTGTACCAGCCGGTTCCCAGCTCGATTCTGTATGCTCTGGACAGATCGGTGATTCTTGTATCATCGTCTGCAAAATGTCTGATTCTTTCCTTGATATCCTCCGGATCTACATCCGGGTCAAATCCGAAGTAGGTATAGTTTGCCTCTCCGAAATAGTTGTTCAGCTGCTTCGGGAAATAGTAGCACTCCGGCTTGCCGAGCTTTCCTACTCTTGCAGCATCCTCAAAAGTAAGGTGCAGATGGTGGAACAGCGGATTCTCATTATCAAAGAATTTGGAATACATCGGCCATCCGTTGTACTTCTCCATCAGCTCTTTACCTACGAGCTCCTCACCCAGTACCTTAACGGCATTTCTCAGAGAGAATTTCTCGTCACTGTCATAATCTACGCAGACATAAGCCATTCCTTCGTCTGCCTTTGCAGTCTCACCGTTCTGAGCTGCGATGGTAGATGCGAACCATCTCTCGGTGATGGATCCTCTTGCCATACCAAATGCAAAATAATCATCCGGATGCAGTTTCAGTCTGCGTCCTGCCTTGCCGAATCTTCTCGGTACGAATGCCGGGAACAGACGGAAGATGCCCTCGCCCTCTTCGAAGGTCTTGCGGATCACTGCCTCATCCTCTGTTGCATCCTTTACTACCAGATTTCCGGTCTTTTTCACCTCTGCCAGTCTGGCATCCAGAGCTTCCCCTGCTTTGATGATTAACTCTTTTTCTGTCATAATTTTATCTCTCCTTATCAGCAAATTCAAGTCACTTTTGTCGTCGTTCTCAGCAAACGCCCTTCTGCAGAATAATGTTTGCATAGCGCGCCGTATCGCCGGTCTGTACGATCACAAAAGCGTTTTCTGCATCCTCATAAAACGGCAGTCTGTCGATAAATTCAAAATCCTGGAACGCATGATCGGTATCGTATTTCTTTAAGAGTGTACGATAGGTCTCCCAGATTTCCGGAACCGGCTCTGTCGGAAGATTTCTCATAAGTTTTACCGGGTTCGGAACAAAATTGTCCAGCGGGAAGAACGGAAGGATCGCTTCCAGAAGCTCCGGAATCTCCACACTGTCCATACGGATGATATACTGTGCATGCGCCGTTCCCGGGAAATTTGCATCCGCCAGAATGAGCTTATCTGAATGGCCCATCTCCATCATGCATTTCACAAGCTCCGGGGGTAAGATTTTCGGTATATTTCTCAGCATAATTGCATTCTCCTGTTCTGACTTCAGCCCAAAATGGCACCGCAGCAAAGACCTGTTCTTTTACACTTTGCCTGCGGTGCCATGCCTTGCTCACACATTAACTACATTTCAGGCTGCTTATTCAGCCTCTGTTTCTTTTGATTACAGATTCTTACTCAAGATAAATTAATCTGTCAGAGCGGATACGCCGTTCTCGAGGTAAGCTTCTACGTTGTCAGCGGTGATCTTTCTGAACGGAATACGTGTATCATACGGAACTTCCTCGCCCTTTGCAGCTGCAAGTGCAACCTCAACGCCGGTAGCTCCCTGTCCATAAGAGTCCTGAAGAACAGATACACCGATCTCACCGTTCTTAACTGCCTCTACTGCATCCTCAAGTCCGTCAACGCCGCCGATCACAACATCGGTTCTGTCTGCTGCCTTGCATGCGGACAGTGCGCCGAGTGCCATATCATCGTTCTCGCAGATGATTGCTTTCAGATCATCGCCATAAGTGGTCAGCCAGTCCTCTGCAAGAGCCATAGCCTCGTCACGTTTCCAGTTAGCGGTCTGTGTGGAAAGAACTTCGAAATAGTCAAGCATTCCAACAGCTTCAAATCCTGCCATACGTCCAACCTGTCCGGACTGTCCCATCGGTCCCTCAATGATGCAGACCTTAGATCCCTTTTCTACGTTCTCCATGAACCAGGTACCAAGGATCTCACCGGATTCCTGATCGGTACATCCTACGAATGCGGTGTAATCTGTGTCTGCGATATCACCGTTATCGATGATGATCGGGATACCGGCTTCTTTTGCCATGGAAACTACCGGTGCACTTCCCTCAACACTCTGCGGGATAACTACCAGTGCGTCTACGCCCTGAGTGATCATGTTCTCAACATCACTGATCTGTTTGTTAACGTCTCCGCCTGCATCAGTCATGATAAACTTCACGCCGAGCTCCTCAGCCTTCTCCTCAGCTGCGTCTGCGATATTCTTTACGAACATATCAGAGTTATCCTTGGATGAGAATCCGATGGTGTATGCGGAATTGTCTTCTGCAGATGCGAATGCACCAAAAGCTGCTACCATAGTTGCTGCCAGTAATACGCCAATCACTTTTTTCTTCATGTTTCATTTCCTCCTTAAAATAATTTTGTTTTTTGTTTTTATTTTTAATATCGCCCGATATTAAAGTTCGCCTTAGTTTTTGCTTCCCTTCGTTCTCATATCCAGGAATACTGCCACGATGATCAGTAAGCCCTTTACGATCTGCTGATAGAAGGAGTTGATGTTCATCAGGTTCATCGAGTTACTGAGCAGTCCGATGATCACAAAACCGAGTACTGTGCCGGTCAGAGATCCGATACCTCCGCTCATACTTGTACCGCCGATCGCTGTTGCTGCGATCGCATCCATCTCGTAGGACTCACCTGCTGTCGGCTGTCCGGAACTGATACGTGCTGCCAGGATCATGCCTACTACACAGGCACATATGGAAGAAATAATGTATACCATCATCTCAATTCTCTGTGTACGTACACCGGAAAGCTTTGCAGCGTTTTTATTGCCGCCGATCGCATATACATAGCGGCCGAAGGATGTCGTATTCAGAATGACCAGACCGAGGATACAAACCAGTACCAGAAGTACTACCGGAACCGGAATGTGGAACAGCGGGGTGTAACCCTGACCAAATACCAGGAAGCTCGGATCCTTGATCATGTACGGTTTACCATTGGAGTATGCCAGTGCAAAACCACGACCGATGGTCATTGTGGACAGTGTAGCGATGAACGGCTGGAATCCTACATAGGAAATCAGATATCCGTTGATGAATCCGCACAGCAGAGCCATGACCAGTGCGATCAGGCAGACCAGCGGCCATGCCATTCCTCTCTCAAGGAAGGATCCGCAGATAACGCCTGTGATACCTACGACAGAACCTACGGACAGGTCGATTCCGCCGGTCAGGATAACGAAAGTCATTCCGACTGCCAGGATACCGTTCATGGAGATCTGACGCAGGATGTTAATGATGTTCTTCTGGGTCATAAATACCGGGGAAAGAAAACTCATCACTACAATGATAATGAGAACTACGAACAGCAGACCAAACTGTCTTAAGATCTTTCCCATATCTTTTTTTTCTGTCATTTTTACTGTCCTCCCAATGCTAACTTAAGGATTGTCTGCTGAGATTTTGCCTCCTGGCCTTCCAGCTCTCCGGTAATTCTTCCGCCGGACATTACCATGATTCTGTCACTCATTCCGATCAGTTCCGGCATCTCCGATGAGATCATGATGATCGCCATACCCTGATTTGCCAGCTCGACCATATTTCTGTAAATACTTGCCTTGGCACCGACATCGATACCTCTGGTCGGCTCATCCATGATCAGAACCTTTGGATGTGACAACAGACATTTCGCCAGAACAACCTTCTGCTGGTTTCCACCGGAAAGGCTACCTGCCTCATCGGCGATTCCGTTCATCTTGGTTGCCATCTTCTTTGCATATTCTTCACAGCTTCTCTTTTCCTGAAGCTTCTGGATAAAGCCTGCAGTGGAAAACTGATCAAAATTCTGTAATGCGATATTCTCCTTAATGCTTCTGCAGAGAACCAGTCCAAGTGCTTTTCGATCCTCCGATGCGATGATGATGTGGTGCCGGATCGCATCCTGCGGATGCTTGATGGAGATCTGTTTTCCGTCAAGATAAACCTCTCCGGAATCCAGCGGATCATAACCGACCAGCGCTCTCATGACCTCGCTTCGTCCGGCTCCGACCAGTCCGGCCATGCCGAGTATCTCTCCCGCACGAACCTTCAGGTTGACGCCCTCGAATACGCCATGTCTCGTGAAGTTTTTGATCTCCAGAACTACCTCACCCTTCGTTGCCGTATTCTGTGGATATCCTCCCTCAAGATCACGTCCGACCATCATGTTGATCAGCTGCTCTCTCGAAGCTTCCGCTACTTTTACGCATCCGATAAACTTACCGTCTCGAAGAATCGAGACTCTGTCAGCAAGTTCAAATACTTCTTCCATTCGGTGGGAGATATAGATGATTCCCACCTTTTTCTTCTTCAGATTGTCAATGATACCAAACAGGATCTCCGTCTCTTTCTCTGAAAGTGAAGATGTCGGCTCATCCATGATGATTACTTTCGAATTGTAGGAAACTGCCTTGATGATCTCCATCATCTGTGTCTGTGCGATATTCAGATCCTTCATCTTCATGTTCGGTCGAATAAATTCTGACAGGCTGTATTCCTTCAGCAGCTCCTCCGTTCTTCTGTTCAGCTCTTTCTTATCTACAAACGGAAGGCCCTTGATCAGCTTCTGCTCACGTCCAAGAAATACGTTCTCGGCTACCGTCATCTCCGGGATCGGGCTAAGCTCCTGATGTATCATGGATATTCCGGCATCCAGTGCTTCTCTTGCCGATTTAAACTCCACTTCCTGGCCGTCCAGAAAAACCCTACCGGCATCTCTGGTATAAATGCCCATCACAACTTTCATCAAAGTTGACTTGCCGGCTCCGTTCTCTCCCATCAGTGCGTGAAGCTCTCCCGGCTTGATGGAAAGCTCTGCTCCGTCCAGTACGGTGACTCCTGAGAAAGATTTACTGATTCCTGTGGCTTCCAGTACGTATTTTTCGCCCTCCAAGATGTCTTCTCCTCCTCTTTACTTAATGACGAGATCCGGATTATCAGAAAAATGCTTCAGAATAACGATCGGATCTGTCGTCGATGGATTTGTTATGGTTACTCCTGCCTTCGCTGCTCTCTCAGTGACAAAATACTCATCGTGTGTCAGCTCACCGTAGTGGATCAGTGCCGGAGATTCGATCAGCCACTTGCCGAAGGTTCCGTGTCCTTCCAGACAGATCAGTCCGTAAGGTGCACTGTCTTTGATCGTCACAGTCCGTCCCGGAAGTACGGTCAGACGCTTTGCGGAAACGGATTCGCACTTGTAGCAGATCCACTCTTCGATGTATCCGTCTGCGATCATCTCTTCCAGCGGTTTTACAGGAATCGGCTTCATAAATCTGTTCTTATGGAACTGTGGATCTACGTTCTTCTCCCAGTCGATCACATCCAGAAGATACTCATAATTTCCGATCTCCTCTTCCGGTGTGTTCTTCCACAGAAGATCCTCGCCGACGATCTGTCCGTTCATCAGAACTGACTGATACATTGCATATACGTCGGATGCAAACTGCGGCTCGTAGGTGCAGAGGCTTCCAGGTGCATGCATAACTCCAGGCGGGACATCCCATCCGGTATCTACATCAAGCTTATAGGCCATCGCCAGTGACAGGATTCTGTTATCGCCCTTCGGGAAGTTCTTCAGTGCTTCCAGCACTTCCTCTTTGGTCGTCTCCGGGTTGAATCCGAAGAAAGTAAACGGGAACTCTCCGCCATGGTTGTTCAGCTGTGACGGGAAGAAATACATCTCCGGCTTTCCTGCTGCTCCGACACGCGCTGCATGCTGATCTCTGTGATGAATGTGATGCGGAAGCGGTCCTGCGTTATCGAAGAACTTGGAGAACATTGCCCATCTGTGGTATTTATTCCAGAGTGTCTCTCCGATGACCTCGGCTCCAAGAAGCTCTACTACGTCCCGAAGCAGTACCTTCTCTTTTCCTTCCTCATCTGCCACTACGTAACTCAATCCTTCATCTTCCGGTGTTCCCGGTCCGTTTTCAGCCCAGGTGGTTGAAGAAAACCATCTCTCGTCGATGCCGCCTCTCTGTCCAAGTACAAAATAATCATCCGGATGAAGTTTGATACGTTTTCCCGGACGGCAGAATGAACGCGGAACCCAGGTCGGTGCCAGTCTCAGAATACCGTCACCCTGTTCTAAGGCCTGTTCTGCAAGACGCTTTTTATCAGACATATGTTTTCCTCCCTTTCTTTTTCTCTTTTTTATCTTTCAGTTTTTTGAATTTCCTTTCAGAACCTTCTCAGGTTTCTTTTTTAATCCCTTATAAATCAGGCATTCGTAATCTTAGTTTTTTAAAAAAAAACGTTTTTCTATCTTTTAAAAAATAATTGCATATCAAGGTGCATTTCTCTTATCTGGTCTGTATTCCGAGTAACACGGACATTCGCTATCCGCTTCGCTTTTGCTCATGAACGCAGACTGCTTCACAGCTTTTCCGCATTCAAATTATAGATTAACCTTATCTCGGAAAAACGTTTTTGTCAACTATTTCTTTGTACAGTTTTTTATTTTTGTAACTTTTAAAACGTTTTTCCATTTCCAATTTGGTAATATTGTACAATAAGTCGTCTCTTTTCGACAGACGCACTTTCCGGTCGTTTTTCCTTAATCGATTTCGATGTCACTGTCTCTTACTCTTCAAATATTCATTACGGAAAAACAAGTCTTTTTCTGCGAATATTTCCGTAAAAATATGTATTCTTTTCCTCTGCTCTGCCTGTCAGATCTGCCTTTACGGAACAAAACATCTTCTCTCTGAGATTACTTCCGTAAAATCAGGTTCTTTTTGTGCTGCAAGCTTCCCAGAGGAGCTGAGCACGCAGAATTTACGGAACAATTATGTTTTTTCTGAGATTACTTCCGTAAAATCAGTTTTTTCCTTGAGTCGAATGGTCTTAACTGCGCCAATTTACGGAAGTAATCGTACATATTTGAAGATTATTACCGTAACTGCCCGTACAGCCTGCTTTTACAGCAAGTTCTGCGGAAATTCCCGGCAAACCAATAGAATGCTTGTGAAAGCACTGCATTCTCATCGTTACTCGTGCAAACAATAGAATGCACGCTCCGCGAACATTCTATTGTCATGAAAAAAAAGATCTCCACAGGCACTGTGATTCTTACAGCTGTGCCATATGGAAATCTTCTTATTGCACTATAATCTTATTGTACTATCTTCTCTTTACCAGTCAGACAGGATCCAGTCCTCCGGTGCTGACGGATCTGTGGAGGCACGTACCACCAGCCGGCTCTCCATCTTCACTCCGATCGGACTTCCCTCTTCTTCCGCGCTCTGCTCTATTCTCTGAATCAGTATTCTTGCTGCCTCAATTCCGGCATGTCTCTTCTGAATATGAATCGTGGACAGCGCCGGTTCTACAACACTGGAGATGAATACATCATCATATCCGATGATCTTGATATCTTCCGGAATCCGGATTCCCTGTTCCTTCAGATACTTAACTGCACCGATCGCCATCTGATCATTGCCGCAGAACACACCGTCGATCACCGGATTGTCCTCCATCAGTTTCTTCATCGCCATGTAACCGCTCTGATGTGAGTAATCGCCATACGCGATCATCCTGTCAAAGTCAATGTCCGGACAGTGCTCCTTCATACTGTCTTTGTATCCTCGAACACGATCCTGTGCGATCTCCATGATCATCGGTCCGGTAATATGCGCAATCTTTCTGCAGCCGCAGTCCAGCAGATGCTTCATCGCCATCTTTGCATTTTCATAGCTGTCAAAATATACGGAATCGATACCTGCCGCTGTAAAGTCACGCTCCAGACTGACCAGCGGCGTACGTTTATATTTATTTGCCAGCTTTCTGATCTGTGTCAGATATTTCGCTTTTTTCTCATCCTGGATCATGGACACAAACAGAATGCCGTCCACACGGTTTGCCAGAAGTCTGCGCAGCAGCTCCTGCTCTCTCTTGAGCGCCTCACGATCTCCGTAACCGCCCTGTGTGTCGCAGATGATCAGCTGGTAACCCTTTTCTTCCATTACAGAATTGATTCCCTTTACAACATAGGGATAAAACATTCCGCACACGTCCTCAACGATCACGCCGATGGTTCCGGACCGGTTGCTCTTCATACTTCTCGCAATCGGATTTACCTCATAAGACAGCTCCTCCACTGCCTCTTCCACACGCTTAACAAGCTCCGGACTGACATATTTGGATTTGTTTAAAACATTGGATACCGTTGAGATCGATACCCCTGCTCTTTTCGCAACATCCTTTATTCCACTCATACTCCCTCTTTTCTGTTCCCTGTTTACAGTTGCAAGTCCGTCCTTATGCTAGTCTCACAACAATTTTCTGACAATTTGAGTATATCACATAACTTCTTTTCAGTAAAACGTTTTTTCATATTTTTCGTGCCTGAATTCTTCAGACATTCTCAGCACACAGATTCGTTCAGATGCTGTGGACTTTTCCCCAGTCTGCATCTTCCTCAGTATAGGCCTTCATCTCTTCTGCCGGCTCTCCAAGCGCAAGGATGCCCACGATTCTCATACTGTCCTGTTCGATCTGCAGGATTTTTCTCACAGTCTCCTCTGCAGAAGCACCGGACGCTGAATTTCTCAGATGCATCTGTACCCAGCAGCTTCCCAGTCCCAGAGCAGCCGCTTCAAGATTCATGTAGGACAATGCAATGGAGCAGTCCTCGATCCAGGTATCTGCTTTGCTGCTGTCTCCGAACACTGCGATCGCCGCATTGCAGTCAGCAAGCATTCCTGCACCTGCCTTTTTTGCCTTCGAAAGCTGCTTCAATACTTCCCTGTCTCTGATCAGATAAAACTCACAGGGTCTTCGATTCTGGCTGGTCGGTGCCAGCAGTCCTGCCAGAAGCACATTCTTCAGATCCTTCTCGGAAATTGCCTCCTCAGTGTATCTTCGGATACTTCTTCGCTTCTTGATCGTGCGCAATAAACTCATCTTTTGTTTCTCCCTTTCCTCAGCGGCAGATACTGCCGTCGCAGTGTATCGGTTATCCATGTCTTTCAGATCATCCGGATACAGTTCTGCGGAATTGATTTTTTCTATTTTACCCTACCGATGTAAAACGCACAATCAAAAAAATAACTTTTTTCCAAAAAAAGGTGCTATTGTCCGTGCCTCTTCTTTATGATAAAATGACTGCATTCCCGAAAATATTTGAGAATTACGACAGAAAGAGGTTTTATCATGAACAACACACCTGAAACGCATCAAACCTCAGAAGCACCGGACAGGACTGTCTCCTCCCGCTCCACTGCAGAGGAGCGCTTTGCAGCCTTCCGCGAGGATAAGGATCCTCTGATGGAGGCGGAGCGCCGGCAGGACCGTGAGCGCAGGAAAAAGATCCATGATTTTCTGAGAACCGATTATGCAAAGATCTCCCTCTATGTGATCCTTACATTCCTGGTGATCTATCTGATCATCAAAGTCGGTGATCATTTTCCGCGCATTCTCAGTTCCATCGCAGGCGGTGCCGCCGGACTGCTGGTATTTCTTCGTCCGCTGATCTGGGGACTCGGCATTGCTTACCTGCTCTATCCGCTGATGAAGTTTTTCGAGCGCAAGCTGAATCTGATCGGTCCTTACAGATCCGGACGGCTGAAGGCACGTACCCCGGCAACAGCCCTCACGCTGCTGCTCGCACTCGCAGTGATCGTTCTGCTGCTCTCCCTGGTATTCTCCACTGTGAGCCATCAGGCACGCATGATCCGGTTCGATGACCTCGGTACCCTGATCACCTCACTTGCCTCCTCCCTCTCGGAGATGTACCGCGCCATGCAGCGTCGTCTGACAGAGGCAAATATCTCTTCAGACGTGCTCAATGATCTCGCCCAGTCAACGACCAACTGGGTCGGCAAACTCACAGGCATCCTTCGCTCCAGCCTGACCGGTTCTCTCACAAATATGACCGGTATTCTGACCAATGCACTCTTTGCCGTGATCTTTGCGATCTATTTTCTGCTCGACACCGACCGTCTGAAAAGCTACTGGGACCGTGTGCTCCGCTCTGTCACCGACCAGTGGACCTACAAAGGCATTCACCTGTTTCTGCAGGATGTGGACAATGTCTTCTCCGGCTATATCCGCGGACAGATCATCGATGCTGTGCTGATGGCTGTCATGGTCAGCGTCGCGCTCTCTATCGTGGGCGTACGCTTTGCTATCCTGATCGGTATCATGACCGGTATCGGAAATCTGGTTCCCTACGTCGGACCGTTTATCGCCTACGGAAGTACCATCCTGATCTGCCTGATCAACGGAGATATCAAAAGACTGGTCATCAGCCTGATCATCCTGTTCATCATTCAGACCATTGACGGAAATGTGATCAATCCGAAGCTTCTGAGCGCATCCATCGATGTCCATCCGATGATGGTCATTCTGGCACTGACCGCCGGCAGCGCCATTGGCGGCCTTCTTGGAATGCTGCTAGCCGTTCCAGTTGCAGCACTGATCAAGATCTGGTTTGACCGGATCATCACGATCCTTCTGGAGCACAAAACGAAAAAACGGGCTGATTCTTAACCAGGAATGCACCTCCGCGAACATTCTATTGTCATGAAAAAAGAGGGGATGCAGCGCTGTTTCAGCAGTGCCATCCTCTCTTTTTTCTTTTCTATATTCTTTTACACACAGATACTCTGATCATCTGCAATCATATATTCCAGATGATCGGTCAGTCTGGACATTACATCAATGACGGTCTCCATCTCTTCCTCTGAAACCACTTCAAAGATATCACGTACATTCTTATTGTGTCCCACATGATTTTCTTCAAGAAATTCTTTCGCCTTATCTGTCAGAAACAGCCTCTGCTTTCTCTTATCACGCTCGTCGCGCACTGAAGTTACATAGCCGTCCTGAAGCAGCTTTGCATACAGCTTATTTGCATTCTGATTAGAGCTCCCCATAAAATCCGCAATATCCTGAATCGTAGGTGCCTCTTCGAACAGCGAAACCGCATTCAGAAAATACATCTGTTTCCAGGTTCGTTCTTTAAAAAAAGCATCTGCCGCAGCATGATAGCGATTATCAAAACGGTTCAATAATCCGACCAGCACAAATGGCGGCTCCACATTCTCACAGTCTACTTTTCCACCAAACAGATCTTTTTTCACAATCATCCACCTCATTTTCTTAATCACATACTCCCCGTTGATTGACTTCTCGATCCTGTATCAATATTTTACAATTATTTCAAAAAATCATCAACTAGTTCAACGAACCGTATCCGTCGATTCCTGACCGTTTGAGCCAGTTCTACTAAATTTTCGAAGACAGCAGCTATGCATCTGCTGCCGGAATCGATATAATAAACATAAGAAAAAGATACTTTTGAAAGGAGCCTTCGATGGAAAAATCATTTGAAAATAAGATCGTGGTCGTGACCGGCGGTGCCAGAGGCATCGGGAAATGTATCTCAGAAGAGTTTCAGAAACAGGGGGCTGTCGTATGCGTGATCGATCTGCTGGAGAACGACGGCTTTGTCGGTGATATCGGTGATCAGAAAACACTGGAGACCTTTGCAAAAAAAGTCATTGCCGAGCACGGGCATGTGGATATCCTGGTCAACAATGCGCTTCCGGTCATGCGGGGCATCGATGAGTGCAGTTATGAGGAATTCAATTATGCACTGCGCGTCGGCGTCACTGCTCCGTTTTATCTGAGCAAGCTGTTTGCACCGTACTTTGCGCCGGGAGCCTCGATCCTCAATATTTCTTCCTCCCGTGACCGAATGAGTCAGCCGCAGACGGAGAGTTACACCGCTGCCAAAGGCGGTATCGCTGCTCTGACGCATGCACTCGCCGTTTCCCTCGCCGGGAAGGTGCGGGTAAACTCCATCTCTCCGGGCTGGATCGATACGGATTACACGGTTTACGAAGGACCGGATGCTGTCCAGCAGCCTGCCGGCAGAGTCGGAGATCCTCAGGATATCGCGCAGGCAGTGCTCTTCCTCTGCTCTGACAAAGCCGGATTTATCACCGGTGAGAATCTCTGCATCGACGGCGGCATGACAAAACTCATGATCTACCACGGAGATCACGGCTGGAGTCTCCAGGAATAATCGGACATTTACATAATTTTTTCCG
Source organism: Eubacteriales bacterium (assembly GCA_030527715.1). Classification (GTDB taxonomy): domain Bacteria; phylum Bacillota; class Clostridia; order Lachnospirales; family Lachnospiraceae; genus Marvinbryantia. The sequence continues at coordinate 10,644 of JAUNAF010000004.1, read as the reverse complement.
GACGGAATTTCAGACAGTCACCGGATACCAGATGGTACTGGATCCCGTGGAATTCTCCGCGGATACTGTCATGAAATCTGCTCTCTCCGTGACAGTGTGAGTAGATGACGTGCTCCGCACCGTATTTTTCCGCAATCCTGGTAAATGCACTCTCCTCCTCCAGAATACTGGTTGGAGGATAGTGCAAAAACATCAGAAACTTCCGATATCCGTCTGACCATGCGGCATCAAAGGACTGCTGCAGACGCTGCATTTCTCTTTTGATCAGCTTTTCCGCATGCTTCTCTCTGTCCTCATCCCAGCCCATGATCCTGCCCCGGCGGTCCAGATAGAACGGTCCCTCAAAGGTATATCCCTTGGTTCCCACCAGCGCATAGTCCTCATATGCATAGTAGTTGTTCTGCAGAAATTCCAGTCTTCCCTGATATTCGCGGTTCAGCTGCTCTGTCTTTTTTGCATCCCAGAACATATCGTGATTGCCTCGAAGCAGAATCTTTCGTCCCGGCAGTCCTTCTATAAAGGCAAGATCCTCTCTGCAGGTCTCCAGATCCTTTCCCCAGGAATGGTCTCCTGTGATCACCAGCGTATCTTCCGGTCGTATCAGCTTACTGCAGTATTTCTGTATTTTTTCTTCGTGTTTTCTCCAGACGCTTCCAAACTTATTCATGGATTTGTCAGACTGAAAGGCCAGATGAAAATCACCCATTGCATAAAGTGCCATAGTTTTCCTCAATCATTCACTGCACAGATCCGTCTGTTCAGACCAGTTCCTTTAATCTGTGCCAGGTCTTCAGATGGTATCTCTGCTGCAGCTCATAACCGTACTCCTTTTCTGCACAGAGATTTTCCACTGTATGTGCATCGGAGTTGATCAGTGTCTCAATGTCATACTCGCCTACGATCTTCCAGAAGCGGCTGTCCGGGTACGGCTGCCCCTGCTTGTGGCGTCCGTTTACGTTGATCTCCAGAGGCTTCTTTTTCATTTCCGCCAGACGGCAGATCTCTCTTACACAGTCCTCTGCGTAGGCATCCCACTGCTCCAGCTGAAGTGCAAACAGGTCCGGATGCGCCGCAAAGGCAAACAGCTCAGAATCAATATTTTCCAGCATCGCCTCCGTGTACAGACGAAGTCTTGCATGATCGATCGGCTCATGAAAGGCATCCACCACTCTTCCGTTCTCATAGAAATAGTGAACACTGCCGATCAGATAGTCCAGTGGATAGTTCTTTTTCAGTTCCTGATAAAACGGCATCATCTCTCTTTCGTAATCGCATTCCAGCGCCTTGAAAAACCGAATCTCGGGATATTTTTTCTCTGCCGTCTCGATCTCGCGAAGATACTCCGGGAGCTCTTCAAAAAGCATTCTCACACCCTCATCGCGTTTTTCCGGAAATGGCGTGTGATCCGAGACTCCCAGTACCTTCAGATTCTGCCGCATTGCTTCTTCTGCATATTCCTCCACCCTTCCCGTCGCATGATGACAGCGAAAGGTATGAGAATGCAGGTTTATTTTCTGATACAGTTCCATAGCGTTCCTTTATTATTGTAATCCCATCAGGTAGTTGATAAACTGCTGCGCTGTTCTTCCGGAGATACCGCCGTACATCATCTCCCACTTGTTCGCTTCTCTGTGCAGCTCCTCCGCATCCATGGTAATGCCATTCTTTTTCGCAAGCTCTTCCACGATATGGAAGTATTCCTTCTGCGACGGCTTGGAGTAATAGATGCTCAGACCGAAACGGTTTGCCAGAGAGAGCTTCTCCTCGATCGTATCAGAGCGGTGAACACCATTGTCAAACTCCATGTCATTCTTGTCTGACCAGGTCTCCTTGATCAGATGACGACGGTTGGAGGTCGCATAGATCAGGATATTGTCCGGTCTGGTCTCCACTCCGCCCTCAATGACAGCCTTCAGGAACTTGTATTCGATCTCGAATTCTTCGAAGGAAAGGTCATCCATATATATGATGAATTTATAATTGCGGTTTTTGATCTGCGCAATGACATTGGACAGATCTTTAAACTGATGCTTGTAGATCTCGATCATACGCAGACCGTCATCGTAGAATTCATTGACGATCGCCTTGATGCTCGTAGACTTTCCGGTACCGCTGTCACCGAACAGCAGCACATTGTTTGCCTTCTTTCCGTCCACAAAGGCGCGTGTGTTGTCCACCAGCTTCTTTTTCTGGATCTCATAGCCGACCAGATCATCCAGAACCACGCGGTCCATATTGTTGATCGGAATGATCTTCACATCACCGCCGTTCTCATTGTTGGCGATACGGAACGCCTTGTTCAGACCATACATTCCGACACCGTAATGTCTGTAGAATTCCGTGACAAGCTCGAAGAATTCCTCTGCGGATTCTGCCTGCTCCAGCTGCGCACTCAGTTTCTGCACCTTCTCACTGACATTGCGGTTGTACATAAACTCAGTCTTCTGAATGGCCTTATAATTGGAAAGTCTGTCAAAACAGTCTGTGGACAGCTTCTGCTCCAGCGCAGAAAAATCATAGTCAAACAGCTCCTTAAAAGCTGCAAAATCATCTTTTACAAACTCATTGACACTGCCATCCTGCGCTCCCACCTTCTCACAGGTGATCGTGAACGGATTTTCGTTCGTGATCAGAAGATAGGTCAGGTAATTGTGCCAGAGATTATGGTCAAATCCATAGTCTGTTGCCACCTGCAGGATACGCTTGATCTGCACCAGAAGTCTGGTTCTCAGACGATTGACATTTGCCTGCTCATCTTCCAGAGCCTCACAGATATCTGCAAGCTGTACCAAAATAGAAGATTCTTCCATATCTCCATACATCAGCAGTTTTGAAATAATTCGATTCATATTCAGTCCTCCATCCTGTTGTCTACGATTTCTTCCGGCTGCTCCATAAAATACTTCATTCCGACCTTTTTCAGCTCACGCACTGTGCGCAGCTCTTCGTATTTGATCTCTTCCGGAACGATTCCGGCTGCGATCTCCCGCAGCTCGCTCATGATCTCCTCATATTCTGTTTCCGTCTGACAGTGTACCATGGTGTAAAAGTTGTAGGGGAAGCCAGGTTTCCTGCTGCGGTTGTAGCAGTGTGTCACCGCAGAATGGCTGCTCATCTGTGCTCCAACCTCACTGACGAAAGCATCCGGAACATTCCATACTACCATCACATTGATCAGAAAACCAACATTTTTGTGATGCAGCGCGATCGAGATCCTCTTCAGGCAGCCCTTTTCCTTCAGCTGATTTACCGTCTCAAGAAATTCCTCCTCCGTGATCCCGATCTGTTCAGCGAGCACCCGATACGGCTCCGGAACCAGCGGAAGATCACACTGCAGTGCACGGATAACCTCTTTTTCTCTTTCAGTGACAGGATTCGCCATGCTTCTTTTCTCCTTTGCCATGTTTTACATCGAATGTCACATTGATCTTATACCGCTGTGCCATCTCAAATCGCATCATGCTCTCCACATAGCCGCACTCCTCGATCCAGTCCAGAATACGTTGAAGCGTCGCATCATTGATCGCGATCAGTGTAAACCAGATCGAGTACTCGTGACTGCGCTCATAGTTGTGTGTCACACCCGGAAAACGGTTGATAAACTCTACTGCCTGCTCAAAGCAGTGTTCTTTCGGCTTCACTGCGACAAGCATGGACTGGTATCCAAGCTTTCGCGACTCAAAAAAGCCGGACATTCTGCGAATATAGTTTTTATTCTTCATACGCTCGATGTGTCTGATCACCTCATCTTCTGTGACCTCCGGTCCGATCATCTCCGCGATCTTCTGATACGGTCGGGATTCGATCGGAATTCCATGCTGCAGGATCATCAGTATCTCACGATCAAGCTCGTCAAGTTCTGTTGAATGCATAAAAACTCCTCCGTATTTACTCTTTGTTCAGTATGCAAAGCGGGTCTGCACTCATATAATCGCCCTTATGATAGTATGCTGCACGGGCACGGCAGCCTCCGCACTTTCCGGAATAGCCGCAGCCTTTGCACTGACCTCCATACTCCATCGTGCGCAGTCTCTGAAATACTTCATTTTCCTCCCAGATGACATCGAACGCTCTGTTTCGCACATTGTCGATCTCCATCTTGAGATAAGCACAGGGCTGCACATCTCCTTTCGGACTGATGATACAGTAGGTTACTCCTGCAAGACATCCCTTGGAAAAGCGATGCTGATAGCCCACTTTGTCCGCCACTCGGATAAACTGCGGTGCACAGGTCGGTTTCACCTCGATCGGCACTTTCTTTGCCTTATTCATGATCCTGGTCAGAACATCCTCATAGGACTGACGATCCAGAGCCATATCCTTGATCTCCTCGCCTCGTCCGGTCGGCACCAGGAAGAAGATATGATGTGCACGGGCACCGATCTCCACCGCAAAATCCATCAGCTTCTCGATCTCCGGCTCATTCCAGTCCATCACCGTCGTGTGGATCTGAAATGCCAGTCCGGCCTCCCGGCAGTTTTTCATACCGTTCACGGCTGCCTCCCAGGCGCCGTCCTTTCCGCGAAGATGATCGTGCTTCGCGATATCCAGACTGTCCAGACTGATGCCTGCTGCCATAAGACCGGCTTCTTTCAGCTTTACCGCCGTCTCAGGCGTGATCATCGTGCCGTTGGAACCGAGTACCGGACGCAGTCCGCAGTCTCGCGCATAGCTGATCAGTTCATAGATGTCCGGTCTGGTCAGCGGCTCTCCGCCGGAAAAGATCATGATCTTAAATCCGGCACGGGCAATCTCAAAGATCAGCTTTTTTCCCTCTTCCGTATTCAGCTCACCCTTTGCCTTTTCACCGGATTCACGGTAACAGTGAGCACAGTAGAGATTACAGTCATTTGTGGTATTCCAGCTGATGATCTTCATCTGTGAATGCGCATTCGGTCTCATAATCCCTCTCCTTCCGCCGGTGCAGGGATCCTGCGCTCCTCTTCTGTCAGATAGCAGGCAGGATCAAAGCCCCAGAAATCTCCTGTCACGGCCTCACCGCGGGCACGGAAGTTTCCGTTGCAGATATTCAGCCAGCTGCACTTTCTGCACTTCTCGTCCAGCAGCTCCTTGCGATCCTTCAGACCGCCAAGCAGCGGTATGGAGGCGTCACACCAGATCTCCGAAAATTTGCGCTCACGCACATTTCCGAGATCATGATGCTGGGTAAACTGATCCGGATGCACATTTCCCTGATTATCCACGTTCGAAAATGCAATGCCGGAACGGTTTCCGCCGTTGATCTGCAGCAGACGGTAAATATGGCGCGCCCGCTCCGGATCCTTCTTGCGGTATTTCAGATAGAGGTACGGTCCGTCCGCATGGTTGTCCACCATAAGCACCTCTTTTTTGATGCCGCGTCTGTCAAAATCAATGACACGTTCTGCGATCAGATCCAGTACCTGTCTGGTCTCTTCATGTGTCAGGTCATCATGCTTGATGGCCTCCCCGCGTCCGGAATACACCAGATGGTAGAAACAGACACGGTCAATATCCTCTGTCTCCAGCAGATCCAGAATATCACTGACATAGGCACTGTTTGCCTTATTCAGCGTAAAACGCAGTCCGACACGCTGTCCGACCGCACGACAGTTTCGAATACCGGCGATCGCAGCGTCATACGCTCCCTTCACTCCGCGGAATTCATCATTGACCTCACGCACACCGTCGATCGAAATTCCCACATAGCCGATACCATGATCCTTGATCTTCTGTGCAACCTCCGGAGTGATCAGTGTTCCGTTGGTGGACAGCGTTGCGCGGATCCCTTTTTCACGTGCATGGGCAGCCAGTTCAAAGAAGTCCGGCCGGATCAGCGGTTCTCCGCCGCTGAACAGGATGACCGGCACCTTGAATTCTGCCAGATCATCAATAAATGCCTTTGCCTCTTCCGTTGTCAGCTCATTGTCATATCTTTTTGCCTCACTGCTGGAATAACAGTGACGGCACTTCAGATTACAGGTGCGAGTATAATTCCAACTGACAACCGGTCCTCTCCCTTCTGCAACTCCATTTACCGCATTCCGGCTGGCTGCAGTATAGCGGAGATCATCACCATAGTAGGTATCTCCGGTTAAAAGTTTTGTTAAACTAAGCATCTCATTCCCTCATTTTTTCTCATTTACAGTATCTTTTTCAGTATAACACTTTCTGCATGAAAATCCTATTGCAATATCAGCTGTTCACTGCTCCTGCAGAAATGTCTCTACTTCCACTTTCCGGTGCAGCAATCCCCTGCTCATCACCAGCAGATGCACCTTGTATTCGACCTCATCCCTCGCAGTCACAAACGGCATCTGTGAAAACAGCAGCACCTCTTTTCCTTCGGATCTAAGCTGTGCTCTCCTGCTTTCCGCTTCCTTCACAATCGCTGCGTAGCGGCACTCTTCCTCCGGTGCAAACACACGGTCCGGATACTCTGCCGCTGCCTGAAGAATCTTCTCTGTCAGCAGCTGTACGACTTTGCTGTGTGCATTTCTGCAGAAAAGCTCTGCAAGATTTTTGGTCCGCTGCGGTCCGTTTTTTCTCTTATAGCGTTCCAGTACCTGAATCAGGCGCTGATCATCTGCCTCCTCTGCGATCCGCTGCATCGTGAGGATCCCTTCCTTTGACGGAATCCCGGCATCCTCCCTCGGTTCAAAGTACTTTCTCGGAACCGCCGGATACGAGTAGCAGTTCAGCGGTGGAAATTCTTCCAGAGCTGTCAGCTGAAGCTCCGCAGCATTACAGTATGCCTCGCCCAGATATTCCCTCTTCGCTTTCATAATTGCGATCCAGTACTCTATCTGCCTCAGCTCCTCATGTCCTTTCATCCATACATGCCCGGTTTTTCCGTAATTATAGAGCTGCACCTCCAGAGACAGTCTTCGGAAAAAGAGTGTACAGACGGTCTCCCCCTGCGCAATGATCAGTACATATCTTCCGTCTTTCTCCAGGCGCAGCTCTGCCTCCAGCTCTCCTTCATAATTCTCCTGATAGGTGCCGGTGAGCACTGCCTCCTCAAAGACCAGAAAACTCTCCACGGCATCATTCATCAGATAGACCAGCCGTATCTTTCCTTCATCAAACGGAGGAAGCAGTTCAAACTGCTGCTGATCCAGCAGCTCATACAGCCGATCCAGCTGTTCCTCTGTCTCCTGATCTCTGTTTCTGATTTTCTCTGTCATAGTTCTCAGATCAGCGGACGCACTGCATGATACAGGCGCTCATATTTCTGATATTTTTCAAAATAGGCTTCATGTTTCTCCGGTCGCGGATAGAAGGTCTTTCGCACCTCCACCATATGGGAAGCTGCATCCTCCAGATCCTGAAACATTCCAACTGCAATACCTGTCAGTATTGCAGAGCCAACTGTGCCGGCATCCGGTGTTTTCAGGGAAACTACCGGAACATTCAGAATATCTGCCTTCATCTGCATCCAGGTCTCTGATTTTGCACCGCCTCCGGTCGCATGGATCTCTTTATACTGTACACCTGCAGCATTCAGTGCTCTCGCATTCACATACATCTCATATGCAACACCTTCCATGCAGCCATGGTAGATGTCTGCCGCTGTCGTATCCATCGTCATGCCGATGATCGCCCCTTTGGCTCCGTTATCCATATACGGTGTTCCGGCTCCTGCGAAATACGGCAGAACCAGAAGACTTCCCGGTCCGTCTGCAGCTTCTCCATGATCCTGACGATACTGTCTCTCCAGATATTCATTGACTGAACAACGCTCTTCTGCTGCAAGCACCGCCTCCTGCTTTGCGATCGTCTCCGTACACCACTGGATCAGCGCACCGCCGGTGTAGGAAAAAGCATATGCCACATATTTTCCCGGAATCACATACGGCACCAGAGAATAGTATCCCTGATACATCTGCTCTGTCTCTTCCGCATCCGGGATACCGTCGAAGACCGGTGTCAGGCACTCTACGGTTCCGGCACCGTCCACGGCGATCTCCGATGAGAATGCACCGGAACCGACTGCTGCCGCGATCTGGTCATGACTGATCGAAACAATCTTTGTCTCCGGCGAAAGTCCGGTTCTCTCTGCAGTCGCTGCAGTGATCTTTCCGGCGATCGTGCCGGTCGGCACTACCTTTGACAGCAGCTTCGGATCAATACCGGCCGCCGCAAATATTTCCTCGCTCCAGCAGAGGTTGCGCACATCCAGTGCCATTGTCCGTGAAGCCAGTGAGTAATCGATCTGCTCCACCCCCGACAGGCAGTAGACCACGTAGTCCTGCATCAGAAAAATATGTCTTGTCTTCGCCCAGATCTCCGGTCTGTGCTCCTTCATCCACATCATTTTTGAAATGCTGTAGGATTCATGCGGACGAAGTCCTGAGATCTCTGTGATCTTTCGCTCCCCAAGCATACCTATCAGTCGCTGACATTCATCCAGTCCTCTCGGATCTGTATAGATCATGGACGCATGCATTGGATGATCCTCCTCATCCACACAGACAAAACTCTCGCCGAGGCTGGTCACACCCAGTGCAGCAATATCCGGATAGTCAGCTGCCATCTCACGGATCACTTCAAATACCGCTTCCGTGAGCGCCTCCACATCGATCTCATGTCCTGAAAGATTTCTCTGCACCGGATAAGAATGGTATGCCTTATCCAGATATTTGCCGTTTTCATCAAAGACGGTACATTTGCATCCCGTCGTTCCGATATCAAGTCCTGCTATTTTCATCCCGCACCTCACATTTTCAATATGTCTCTGATATCCGCTCCGCTCAACTGAAAGATATCGATTTTGTTTTCATCTGCGCTTCTGTCCACAAACGCCGGATATAAAAATCCGCTCACCGGCTCACCCGGCTCATAGTCTCCGCTCACCGGACAGACTGCTCCGATCAGAAAAGAATACACTTCCTCCGACTCCCACAGCCGTTCCTTATCCGATGCCTTCAGCGGAACATCATAGCTTCCGTAAAACAGATAAAAGGCATAGTCTCTGCCCATCTGCAGCTTTTCTCCGATCGCCTCATAATAGACATCCAGAAGTGCATCGTTCTTCAGTTCTGATTTTCTCAGAGACTGCAGAAGCTGCCATACAGACCCCGGCTTTCTCTCCTCCGGCGTAAAGCTGTACTCCTTCAGCTGTGTATTTGTCTCGGAAAACGGGATCGCCTTCGCGATTGCCAGATTCTTCGTCTGATCCGGCTTTGACAGTTTCAGAAAATGCCGGTTAAATGTACCGTCCACAAATCCTTCTCCGTCAAAATACGCTCCTGCGATCCTGCTGAAACAGTTTCTCGACAGCGTCATGCGCCGCGTCAGCTCCAGCATATCCTCACGATTGATTTCACCCTTTTGTATCATCTGTGTATCTCCCGTATTCTTTTTTCAGTAAAGTCCCCCCATAATGTTTTTATTATACCACAGCTGCCCGTATAACACATCGAAAAAAATCCCGGCGTCTCCTGTTTCGGAAACACCGGGATGCGAGATCTACTCATTATGCCATATTTTTCTTAAAGAACTCTTCCATTCTGTCAAACGGGATCACATCCTTGCGATCATAGAGATCTGTATGAACTGCATCCGGAATGGATACAAATTCTTTGTTGTCTCCCTGTAATTTTTCGAAGGCATCTTTTCCCATATAATAGCTGTGTGCCTTCTCACCGTGCATGATCATCACTGCACTTCTGATTTCCTGAGAATACATCAGAAGCGGACTGTTCATCAGGGATACGGTTCCGATCGCTGCCCATCCACTGTTGGAATTCAATGATCTCTTATGGTATCCGCGCTCGGTTTTGTAATAGTCGAAATAATCCTTTACAAAGAACGGGGCATCCTCCGGGATCTCATCTGCCACTCCGCCGGCAAGAACATTGCTGCCGTTTCTGTAATCAGCAGTTCTCTGTGCATTGTACGCCTTCTTTGCCTCAAATCTTGCTTCCTCGTTGTCAGCGGAATCAAAATATCCCTTTGCCGCAATACGGGACATATCGTACATCGTAGAGACAACGGTTGCTTTGATTCTGGTATCCAGTGCCGCTGTATTCAGAGCCATTCCGCCCCATCCGCAGATACCGATGATGCCGATTCTCTCCGGATCTACCTGCTCCTGCACAGACAGGAAATCTACCGCTGCCTGAAAATCCTCTGTGGAGAAATCTGCAGATGCCATATATCTTGCATTTTCCGGGCCGCTCTCCCCTGTAAAGGACGGGTCAAATGCGATGGTCAGAAATCCTCTCTCTGCCATCTCCTGTGCATAAAGTCCTGAGGACTGCTCTTTTACAGCTCCAAACGGACCGCTCACTGCGATTGCCGGAAGGCGTCCCTCTGTATTCTTTGGAACATACATATCTGCAGCAAGCTCAATGCCAAAGCGATTATGGAAGGTCACCTTGCTGTGCTCCACCTTTTCGCTTAACGGAAATACCTTATCCCACTCTTTTTCTAACTTTAATGCTGTCATATCTTTTCCTTTCTTTCAGAACCATCTGATTCTTCCTCAAGTATCTGTCTGTTTTCTTACTGCTATTATATGACCCGTTTTCAACAAACACAAATACTCAGTTCAAATAGTCTGTTATGCCTGAAAGCTATAAAAATCTGCCCAGCTCGTATGCTTCGGTTAATCGGGGAGGTAAATGCAACGCGGTAAATTCTAAATGCAACTTTTCGAAT
>JAUNAF010000122.1 GCA_030527715.1 Eubacteriales bacterium | reverse complement strand
TATGGATCGTTTTTTTATCAAGTGTGCAACTTCATTTTACAATCGGCGTATTTTTATATTTTAATTTTTTTAGTAACCTGTATTTTCCGAATATCACAGACCACGTCTGCGGATAATCGTGATGATCTTTCCCTTGACATCCTTTCGCGGGATGGCGCCGTAATCGCGGCTGTCCTTTCCCTCTGTCCGGTAGTCATTCAGGATAAACACACTGTCCGTCGGGACGGTGTAGGGATAAGCGATCCCTTCTTTTGCATAGGTGGGATAAAGGATCTCTCCGGCCTGTGCGGTTCCGTTGACCAGAAGTGTTCCGCTGTCATCGAGCATAATGACATCGGTTTCCCGGCCAAACAGCCGGCCGGCCTTCTGTTCTCCGTCTGCCTGATAGATCACCGTATCATTTTTCTGATACTCTCTCTGCAGCCGGTATCCGATCACCAGATCGCCATCCTTCAGTGCGGGGAACATCTCATTACCCCTCACCTGTGTGAAAATAAATACTTTTGTCAGCAGCACCCAGCCAATGATCACTATGAATGCGACCCTGAGCAGCAGACTGACATATCCGCTTTTCACGATCAGCGCGCTTCTGCGCTTTCTTATAATCTGTGCAGCACTCTGCTCCTGTTCCCTGGCGATACTCACACCTCCCGCTCCGGCGAGGATGCATTCGCCTGCAGCTGGCTGCGCAGGATCTCATTCTCCGCCTGAAGTGCTCCGGCTGATTTCTGATATTCCGAAATCTTGGCCCTTGCCGACTTTGAGTAGGCATTCAGCAGTGTATCGTATCTGGCGCGTTCTGCGACCAGGGCTGCCTCATACAGGGCATTCAGCTCCTCCAGCTTTTTCCACACATCGTGCTCGCTGACACCGCCGAACATCTGCTTTCTGAATTTTGCTGTCTTCAGCCACTGAAGCACCTTCTCGTGCTCTGCGCTCATGGTGCCTGCACTGCCTGCTGTCTGTGTGTGACTCTTAGGGGGAGTATTCTGAGACGCTGCATATTGCGGTGCTGCATTCTGCGGGGGCATTCCCTGCGGAAGCGGCCTCTCCCCTCCTCTGCGTCTCCTGTTTCTTCCTTCTGCCATTCTTCCGTTTCCTTTCCTCTCTCTTTATCGATCAGAACATTCTTCTGCGTCTGATCTGTGTTCCTGCTCCTCCGAGTACCATAAGCATCAGGAGGGACAACATCCAGAGGTAAGGACTCCTGTCAGAATACCATCCGGTATCCGGATTTACATCCTTATTGTTGGTAACTACCACCTGGTTGGATGAGCCTTCAGCTGTCTCATCAACTGTGATCTCATAACTGCCGTTTGTACCTGTCACCTGTGTGCCGTTTACTGTCACACTCACACCATAGCCGGCATTGCCGCTCTCTGTGAGTGTAAGCTTTGCTCCGACCGGCAGATTCGAGATCGTTCTGCTCTCTCCGTCTTTCAGGGTAAAGCTCTGATCGGCTGCATCCAGTGTCGCCTCGCTGCAGGAAACGCTGAACGGAAATGCCTTCGTCTTATCACCCATATTTCCGGTCACATTCTTTGTGATGGTGACCGCCGCTTTTTTGCGTTCGAATTTAGCATAATAATGATATTCGGCACCCTCTGTCCATCCGGCATCCGGGGTCTGCGGTACATAGTGCGGATCCTCACTCACAAGCGCCGTACATGCCTGATCTGAATACCATCCGACGAAATGATATCCGTCTGCCGGTGCTGCAGTGGAACCCGTCGCGCTGCCGGTCACCGGATTAAAGTTTTCATATCCATTCTGTACAGGATTGTTTTGTCTGGACGGGTTCGTCACGGTACCCTGTCCCTCAGCCACATGATAATTGATCACCACATTATCCTGAGGCACGATTTTGATGTAGACCGTCGTATCTTCGTTGATTGTCTGTCCTACCGCATTCCATTCCTGACCATCGGAGCATGCATAATCTGAGTAATATCCAACGATCTTATATCCGCGAGGTGCCGCGATCGTCGGTGTATAGTCCATCGTGGCCCCTTTGATGAAGACCTTCTTTCCTGCCTCCGCATTGTCGTTTCTCAGGCCATTCTCTCCATAACGGTAGGTGATCTGAACCGTATCGAATCGCAGATCCAGATGCCAGCATCTGTTGGAACTGTCCACAGTGGCATTTCTTACATTTGGCGCTCCACTTACCAGAAGGAGCGCTGATTTCATCTGACTGCCGCCTGCTCCGAGGTCTCGTCTTACCATGTTCGCATATTGGGCGATCGTATTGTTCGGACTGGTCACTGAATCTGACGTATTTAAATTGGAAGCGAGCTGACCGAGAACATAATCCCATTCTTCCTGTCTGGTGATCTTTGCGTTGTTATTGGTGCTGGTAAATCTTGACATATCCAGCTCCAGAGTACCAGCTGCAAAATATCCATATCTATCCAGGGTATTTACGTTCAGAAGATCCAGCATGTCCTGCGAGAAATTCACACCGCTGTCATTTCTGCCGGCTACGAAGACGGCTACCCTGACAATATTATTCTCCACAGTGATCGTGTAGGTATCTACTCTATCTTGATATCCGCCAAACCTTTGCCTCTGCTGATATGTATGCACCACCGTCGCCGTACCCGCTGCGACACCGGTCACAGCAAGCGTCGCTGCCGTCAAAGATCCTGCCGCGCTGATGACACTGCCGTTTCCCGGGGTAATCGTCCAGCTATGATTTCTGAGAGTTCCGCTCACTTCTCCGCCCAGAGTAAGACTCTCTCCTACTTTCAGACTTCTGCTATACGTTGCCTCCGCTGCCTTCAGCTTTGCGGCATCCTCATCCTCGGTCAGTTCCTCGGTCTCTGTCTCGCTCTCAGATTCTGATCCACTCTCAGATTCCGACTCTTCCTCGGAGGTCTCTTCCTCTGAGACGGTCTCACTCTCTGTCTCTGAACCACTCTCTGATTCCGTACCTGTCTCTGATTCGACGGTCGGCGCCTGTGTGGGTTCCTCGGTCTCCTCTGATGACACGGACATCGTATCCGGTTCCTCTGCAGCCGCTGTCTCCGGTTCTACGATCTCACTCGGATATTCTGTCTCGGGTTCTGTCACCTGCGGCTGTTCCGTCGGTACTTCTATCGGCGGCTCTGTCGGAGGCTCCTCTATAACTTGCGGTGCCTCTGTGACTGCCGGTGCTTCCGTTGGAGGCTCGGTCGGGGG
>JAUNAF010000049.1 GCA_030527715.1 Eubacteriales bacterium | reverse complement strand
TTGTTATGGATGACAATACCTGTATGGTAGAGGTTGCCCGCTTCTTCATGAGCTTCACTCAGAGAGAGTCCTGCGGTAAATGCGTTCCGTGCCGTGAGGGTACCAAACGTATGCTTGAGATCCTTGAGAAGATCGTAGCTGACAAGGGTACGATGGAGGATCTTGACCGCCTTGAGGAGCTCGCTGAGATGGTTAAGAGCATGGCTCTCTGCGGACTCGGAAAGAGTGCACCGCTTCCGGTACTCAGTACCCTGAAAATGTTCCGCAACGAGTATGAGGAACATATCAAGGAGCATAAGTGCCGTGCGAAAGTCTGCACTGCAATGCGCAGATTTGTCATTAACGAAGAATACTGTAAGGGCTGCGGAAAGTGCGCTAAGAACTGTCCGGTCGGCGCTATCACAGGTGTTCGCAAAGAGAGTTACCATATTGATCCTACTGTTTGTATTAAATGCGGAGCCTGCAAGGAGAACTGTGCATTTGATGCTGTTTACGTAGAAGCATAGAGGGAGGTGTAGATATGGGAACAATGACAATTGACGGTAGAAAGGTAGAGTTTACCAACGAACGAAATGTACTGACCGTGATTCGAAATGCCGGTATCGATATCCCTACCCTCTGCTATCATTCTGAACTGTCTACGTTTGGTGGCTGCCGTCTCTGTACGGTAGAGGATGACAGAGGAAGAATGTTCGGTTCCTGTTCTGAGGAGCCGAGAGACGGCATGGTGATTTATACAAACACCGGCAGACTGCGCAAGTACCGCAAGCTTATTATCGAGCTGATGCTTGCTTCACATAACAGAGACTGTACTACCTGCGAAAAGAGTGGAAGCTGTAATCTGCAGACTTTAGCTCATCGCTTCGGTATTCAGACTGTTCGCTTTGACAATTACAAGGAGCAGGTTCCGATCGACTACAGCTCACCGTCGATCGTGCGTGATCCGAATAAATGTATCCTCTGCGGAAACTGTGTCCGCGTATGTGAGGAGCTGCAGGGTATCGGTGCTCTCGGATTTGCAGAGCGTGGATCAAATTCCATGGTTATGCCGGCATTTGATCGAAAGATCACAGATTCTGACTGCGTAAACTGTGGACAGTGCCGTATCTTCTGTCCGACAGGTGCGATCTCGATCCACCACAACAAAGGTCCGGTATGGGATGCCATCGCAGATCCGGATGTAAGAGTAGTAGCACAGATCGCTCCGGCTGTACGAGTTGCTGTCGGTGATGCATTCGGTCTGCCAAAGGGTAGAAGTACCATGGGTAAGATCGTAAATGCTCTGCATCGCATGGGATTTGATGAAGTTTACGATACCACCTTCAGTGCCGACCTGACCATCATGGAAGAGACTGCTGAGTTCCTCGATCATGTGGCAAACGGCGGAAAACTCCCGCTGCTGACCTCCTGCTGCCCGGCATGGGTTAAATTTGTCGGAGATCATTTCCCGGAGTATACGGACAACATCTCCACCTGCCGTTCACCGCAGGGAATGCTTTCCGCAGTTGTAAAAGAGTATTTCCGTGATCCGGAGAATGCAAAGGGCAAGAAGACCGTTATGGTATCATTCATGCCGTGTACTGCAAAGAAGATGGAAGCAAACCGTCCGAACAGTTACACCAAGGGTGAGAAGGATACCGATTTTGTACTGACGACCAGTGAGCTGATCGATATGATCCGCACAACCGGTATTGATTTTGCAGAGCTTGAGCCGGAATCTTCCGATATTCCGTTCGGTTTCGGATCCGGCGGCGGCGTGATCTTCGGTGTATCCGGCGGTGTAACCGAGGCAGTTATCCGCAGACTTGTACCGGGACATGACAAGCAGACGCTTGAGAGCATTGCCGAGTGTGGTGTAAGACAGGATGAATTCATCCGTGAATTCTCCATTCCGTACAACGGAATGACCGTAAACATCTGTGTTGTAAGTGGTCTTGCAAATGCACGAAAGGTAATGGAACAGGTAAGAAGCGGTGAGAAACAGTATCATCTGATCGAAGGCATGGCCTGTCGCAGAGGATGCGTCATGGGCGGTGGACAGCCGAGACTTGCCGGAAACCGTACAAAGGCAGCCAGAACAGAGGGTATCTACCGTGCAGACAGCGTTTCTGTAATCAAGAAATCTGATGAGAACCCGATGCTCCTCAGCCTCTATGAAGGCATGCTGAAAGGCAAGGAGCACGAGCTGCTTCACAATCATGAGTATTGCTCAAAATAAAAGTGTCGGTTACATATGATCAATGTCGATCACGGCAAAATAATGTTTTTCCGGAATGGCACTGATCTGATCGGTCAGTTTCCTTCGGATCTGATCATCATTTAAACCGGTTTCATAAGGGACTACCACATCAAAGATAAGATTGGTGTGTGTGGTCCCTTTTACCATGCGAAAATCATGGATACTGAGCTTGGGATGGATCTCAGCAGCCAGTTCCTTCACTTTGTGGTACATGGTACTGGTCTCTTCATCATCTGTCACGATCGGATCCATATGGATCGTTGCCAGGCAGTGAAGTTCTTCCTCGAGCACACGTTCCAGATTGTCGATCTCATCGTGAATCTCGAGCAGATCTTCGTGTGCAGAGACCTCAGCATGAAGCGATATGATACAGCGTCCCGGACCATAGTCATGAACCAGCAGATCATGAGTACCGATGATGGAAGGGTAGCGGCGAACGATGTTCTGAATCTCATCGACAAACTCCGGCTTTGGAGGCTGCCCGAGAAGCAGGGTGACGGTATCCCTGATCGTTGAATAACCCGTGAACAGAATAAACACACTGACCAGCAGTCCCAGCCATCCATCCAGCATCCATCCGGTCAGTGAACTGATCAGTGTTGCTGCCAGAACAACGGAAGTGGAGATCATATCACTCAGACTGTCCATAGCCGTGGCTTTCATGGACGCACTGTCGATCTTTCTTCCGGTTGTGCGGTTATAGAAAAACATATAGAGTTTTACCGCAATGGAAACCATCAGTATAACAAGAATCAGCGGGCTGCTCTGGATCTGCTCAGGATGCAGCACCTTCTCCAGCGAGGATTTCAGAAGCTCGAATCCCATGAGCAGGATCAGGATGGAGACAAGCAGCGCAGAGAGGTATTCGATCCGCCCGTGACCATATGGATGTTCCGCATCCGGCTTCTGACCGGACATTCGAAAACCGATCAGAGAGATCAGCGAGGAACCGGCATCGGAAAGATTGTTAAATGCATCTGCCGTAATCGCTATGGAACCGGAGAGTACACCGGAAATCCATTTTCCGGCAAAAAGAAGAAGATTCAGCACAATACCCGTCATCCCGCAGAGGGTACCGTAAGCTTCGCGTGTCTTCGGATCCTGATAATTCTCCGGATTTTGTATCAGGAATCTTGACAGTAACGTAATCATATGTTCCTCCAAAAACAATGAGATAGTTTTGACATTTACAGTGATAAAGTATATAATGTTTCCTATCGAAATGCAACATTGACAAGAGGAGAGAATATTATGGCTAAAATTCAGATGACGACACCGATTGTAGAGATGGACGGAGATGAAATGACCCGTATTCTCTGGAAAATGATCAAGGATGAGCTGCTTCTTCCATTCATCGATCTCAAAACAGAGTATTATGATCTCGGACTGAAACACAGAGATGAGACACAGGATCGTGTCACTGTAGAAAGTGCTGAGGCGACAAAGAAGTACGGCGTAGCTGTAAAATGTGCGACCATCACTCCGAATGCGGCACGTGTGAAAGAATACGATCTTACGGAGATGTGGAAGAGCCCGAACGGAACGATCCGTGCGATCCTTGACGGAACTGTTTTCCGTGCGCCGATCATCGTAAAAGGAATTGAGCCAAATGTCAGAAGCTGGAAAAAGCCGATCACGATCGCAAGACATGCCTACGGCGATGTCTACAGAGCGGTAGAGATCAAGGTAGATCAGCCGGGTGTGGCAGAGCTTGTCTTCACAGCAGAGGATGGAACTGTAACCCGAGAAACTATCCATGAATTCCATGGAAGCGGTGTACTTCAGGGTATGCACAATCTGAACAAATCCATTGAGAGCTTCGCAAGAAGCTGCTTTAATTATGCTCTGGATACCAAACAGGACCTCTGGTTCTCTTCTAAAGATACCATCTCCAAAAAGTACGATCACACTTTCAAAGATCTGATGCAGGAGATCTATGAGAATGAGTTCCAGAAACAGTTTGAGGAGGCAGGCATCACCTACTTCTATACACTGATCGATGATGCTGTTGCCCGTGTAATGAAATCTGAGGGCGGCTACATCTGGGCTTGTAAGAATTATGACGGTGATGTCATGAGTGATATGGTATCTTCTGCCTTCGGTTCTCTTGCCATGATGACTTCTGTACTCGTCTCTCCGGACGGCTGCTATGAATACGAGGCAGCTCACGGAACTGTACAGCGTCACTATTATAAGCATCTTGCAGGAGAGGAGACCTCCACAAACTCCGTTGCAACGATTTTTGCATGGAGCGGCGCTTTAAGAAAGCGTGCTGAATTAGATGGTCTGAAGAACCTTGCTGAATTCGCTGACCGTCTTGAAAAAGCGACCATTCAGACGATCGAAGAGGGAAAGATGACCAAAGATCTCGCCATGATCACAACACTGCAGGGAGTACAGGTGCTCAACAGCGAGGATTTCATCAAAGCGATCCGCGAATATCTTTAAAATCTTTTACAAAAGTTCAAAAGTGTCTGTCATCAGACAGTTTCAGGAGAGGTGTCATTACAGACATCTCTCTTTTTATGAAAACAAAATGTTCGCGGTGCGTGGATTCTATCGTTGTATTTCCAGCAGATATAGCGGAGTAATGCAGTATTGGATCAATTGATAAAGCAAGGTGGCTTCACGAGATCCTTCAATTGGAACATGCGAACAAGGTTGTTATTGTGGGTCAGTCTATGGGAGGCTATGTTGGGCAGGCAGCGCCGGATCCTGCATTCGCTATAATCGTGAATGGCACAAGCAAACAGGAATAAGACTGGAATGGATCAAAGATGCCGGTCACAATTCTAATACAGACAAACCGGAAGTGATCAATTCGTTGATAGAAGAGATGCTTCTGTTTTTGTGATCATATTTAGCATTTAAAGGAATCTGTACGCCGATTCAATCGCAGGACAGATTCCTTTTTTACATTTCTGCGGATTCTGTAAATTGATATCCTTTGATAATCCCTTTAAACTTTAACTCAGGTTGCAGGTCTGATCCTGCGACGGAATGAATCACAAAAAGGAGGCAAACAGTGGTTGGAAAAATCATAGGAATCGGCACTGCCGTTCCGGAAAAGATCGTAGACAACAATCAGATCGCGACCATGGTAGAGACCAGTGATGAGTGGATCCAGGAACGGACCGGCATTGCAAAAAGACACGCAGCGACTGCAGAAACGACAGTAGATCTCGCCGCACTGGCAGCCGAAAGAGCGGTCAGAGAGGCAGGCATCGATCCGTCAGAACTTGGACTGATCATCGTATCCACTATTTCTCCGGAGCGAATCATGCCGGCAGCGGCATGTGAGGTTCAGGCAAGAATCGGGGCAAAAAAAGCCTGCTGTTTTGATCTCAATGCAGCATGCAGCGGTTTTATCATCGCTCTTCAGACCGCAAGTGTCTACCTGGAGAGCGGACTTGTAAAATATGCACTTGTGATCGGAAGTGAGTGTCTCACCAAGGTCACAAACTGGGCAGACAGAGGAAGCTGCATTCTGTTTGGAGACGGCTCCGGAGCCGCAGTCCTGACGTTGAAGAAGGGAAGATCGTATCTTCCGGTACTTCATTCTGACGGAAGTCAGGGGGAAGCTCTGACACTGACAAGCAGATATACACAGAGTCCTTTTACGAACAGAGACGTACAGCCTGCATTCATTCGAATGAACGGACAGGAAGTATTCAAATTTGCAGTTCGCAAAGTACCGCAGGCTATTGAAGAAGTTCTGGAAAAGAATGCTCTTCAGAAAGAAGATATTTCCTATTACGTGATTCATCAGGCAAACAGAAGGATCGTGGAGTCTGTTTCCAAAAGACTTGGCGAAAAAATGGAAAAGTTTCCGACCAATATGTCCGACTACGGAAATACTTCTTCCGCAAGTATCCCGCTGCTGCTTTGGGATATGAAGAAAAAAGGTCTGCTGCAGACCGGACAGAAACTGATCTTGGCAGGATTTGGAGCCGGACTTACCTGGGGAGCCATGGTTTTAGATTGGGAAGACAAGTAAAAAAGGACAAAAAACACTGAAAAGGAGTTCATCACATGTTTGAAGAAATCAGAACAATTATCGCAGAAAATCTTAATGTAGACGCAGAGAAGATCACAGAGACAACTTCCTTCAAGGCAGATCTTGGAGCGGATTCCCTGGATCTTTTTGAGATGGTAATGGCTCTGGAGGATCAGTTTGATATTGAGATCCCGTCTGAGGATCTTGAACAGATCCAGACCGTAGACGAGGTTATCAGATACATAGAGAGTCACCAGTAAGAAACTTGAAGAAGGTATCATAAAAGATGATGAAGACAAGAGTTAGTACATTATTAGGAACGGAATATCCGGTAATACAGGGAGGAATGGCCTGGGTCGCGGATCATCACCTGGCGGCGGCTGTTTCCATGGCTGGCGGTCTCGGACTGATCGGCGCGGCGAATGCACCTGCAGAATGGGTCAGAACACAGATTCAGGAAGTGAAGAAGCATACAGATAAGCCGTTTGGTGTAAATGTAATGCTGATGAGTCCTTATGCAGATGAGGTTGCGAAGGTCATTGCAGAAGAGAAAGTACCGGTAGTTACCACCGGAGCAGGAAATCCCGAAAAATATCTGTCCCTGTGGAAGAATCAGAATATCAAAGTTATCCCCGTCATTGCAAGCGTTGCACTCGCAAAACGCATGGAGCGCTGCGGCGTGGATGCGGTTGTTGCAGAAGGATGTGAGTCCGGCGGACATATAGGGGAAAGTACTACGATGACACTGGTTCCGCAGGTAGTGGATGCCGTGAAGCTTCCGGTCATTGCTGCAGGCGGCATCGGAGATGGGCGCGGAATGGCAGCGGCTCTCATGTTAGGTGCAGAGGGTGTACAGATGGGAACCAGGTTTGTGGCTACCTCTGAGTGCCATGTCCATAAGAATTATAAGGAGAGACTGCTTCGAGCCAAAGATATCGATACACGAGTGACAGGAAGAAACACTGGACATCCGGTTAGAACTCTTCGAAATGAAATGACGAAAAAGTATCTGGAACTGGAAGCTTCCGGTGCCACGCTGGAAGAACTGGAGTACCTGACCCTGGGTGCATTGAGAAAGGCTGTAGTAGAAGGTGACATGAAATCAGGAAGTGTCATGTCCGGACAGATCGCCGGCCTGATCAGCAATATCATGACCTGTCAGGAGGTAATCGATGAAGTGACCGGCGATGCACAAAAAATCATCGCAGAGCATGCTTCCAGATTCCTATAGAAACCGGTGAGGAGCAGAAATGAAACGTATTGCATTTATCTATCCCGGCCAGGGAGCACAAAAATGCGGCATGGGGAAGGAATGTTATGAGACCTATGAGACATTTAAAACCTTTTTCGATGAAGCTGATGAAATCCTGGATTTTGATTTGAAAGAAATCTGTTTCACTGAGAATCCGCTGATCGATCAGACCGCACATACACAGCCGGCCATGGTCGCGGTCTGTCTTGGAATCACAAAAGTACTGAGGGAACGAGGTCTCCGTCCTTCCATGACCGCAGGACTGAGTCTTGGAGAGTACGCGGCGGTCAGTGCTGCAGGCGGGCTGAAGGCTCTGGATGCCGTAAAACTCGTGCGGGAACGCGGAAAGCTGATGCAGACTGCCATGCCTGACGGTGCCGGTGCCATGAGTGCGGTGCTTGGCCTTTCAGAAGAGTCAGTTCTTGCTGTGGTAAATGAAATGGATCATGTTTCCGTTGCAAATTACAACTGTCCCGGCCAGATCGTGATCACAGGTAAGACAGAAGATGTGGCTGAAGCCGGAAAGAAACTGAAAGAATCCGGTGCAAGACGAGTGCTGCCGCTAAAAGTCAGCGGAGCATTTCATTCCAAATTCATGAAGGATGCCGGTGAGAAACTGGCTGAAATAATCAAAGAGGTATCCATTGAAAAAACGGTTATCCCGTATGCAGCCAATGTAACTGCAGAACTGGTCACGGAAAAAGAAGATATCGCAGCAAATTTCTGCAAAGGCATTTCTTCATCGGTGAGATGGGAACAGAGCATGAAAACTATGCTGGCAGCAGGAATCAACGTCTTTGTAGAGATCGGTCCCGGAAGAACTCTTGCCGGATTCCTGAAGAAGATCGATCCGGAAGTAAAAGTCTATTCCGTGGGGGAGCCGACAGAGTTAGAGAAGGTACTTGCAGAACTGATCGGATAAGGTGAGAAAAATGATGTTAAAAGAAAAAATTGCAGTGGTGACAGGCGCATCCAGAGGAATCGGCAAGGCCATCGCCCTGGAACTGGCGCAGGCAGGCGCATATGTCATCGTAAATTATAATGGGTCGAAGGAACGAGCCGAAAAAGTAGTCTCAGAAATTGAACAAAAGGGCGGAAAGGCAGAGGCCGTCTGGTGCAATGTATCGGACGGAGCAGCCTGCGAAGCTATGATCCGTCAGGTGATCGAAGTTCATAAGAAGATCGATATTCTCGTAAACAATGCAGGCATCACAAAGGACAGTCTTCTGATGAGAATGTCGGAAGCAGATTTTGACAGGGTGCTCGATACCAACTTAAAAGGAACCTTTTTCACTATGCATTATGCGGCAAGATATATGATGAAGCAGAGAAGCGGCGCCATCGTAAATATCTCTTCAGTCGTAGGTGTCAGCGGCAATGCCGGACAGGTCAACTATGCAGCATCAAAAGCAGGTGTGATCGGCATGACAAAGAGCGCGGCAAAAGAGCTGGCTTCCCGCGGAATCCGTGTCAATGCGGTAGCACCCGGATTTATTGATACCGAGATGACACAGAGTCTGAAGGAAAAAGTGATCACAGAGCTTGCAAAACAGATCCCTCTGGGACATCTGGGCAAAGCAGCACAGGTTGCGAAGGCGGTTCGCTTCCTTGCTTCCGACGATGCAGACTATATCAC
Organism: Eubacteriales bacterium; assembly: GCA_030527715.1. GTDB lineage: Bacteria > Bacillota > Clostridia > Lachnospirales > Lachnospiraceae > Marvinbryantia. The sequence continues at coordinate 8,137 of JAUNAF010000049.1, read as the reverse complement.
GGGTCAGGTCCTCTGTGTAGACGGCGGCATGGTAATGTAAGTGCGAAGACCTCAGGAGATAAAGATGAAAAGAAGAGTAGTAGTAACAGGACTTGGAGCGGTCACACCGATCGGCAATTCTGTAGAAGCATTCTGGAACAGCTTAAAAGCCGGTAACGTTGGGATAGGAACCATTACTCAATTCGACACGACCGGATATAAAGTGTCCCTGGCCGCTGAAGTGAAGGATTTCGATGTATCAAAGCGTATAGATGTCAAAAGTGCAAAGCGTATGGAACGTTTTTCACAGTTCGCGGTATATGCGGCGAAGGAAGCATTGGAGGATTCCGGACTGGATCTTTCGAAGGAAGATCCCTATCGAGCCGGATGTATCGTAGGATCCGGAATCGGGAGTCTCGGCATCATGGAATCCGAGCACGAGAAGATCCTGAAGGGCAATGTAAAACGAGTGAATCCTCTTCTGGTTCCAAAGATGATCTCCAACATGGCAGCCGGCAATGTATCTATCGCCCTTGGGCTTCAGGGAAAATGCACCAATGTTGTGACGGCCTGTGCATCAGGTACTCACTGTATCGGAGATGCCTTTCGCGCCATTCAGTATGATGATGCAGATATCATGTTTGCCGGCGGAAGCGAGAGCTGCATTACACCGGTCGGTGTGGCAGGATTTCAACAGCTGACAGCACTCTCTACCTCCACAGATCCTCTGCGGGCATCCATTCCGTTTGACAGAGACCGCAATGGATTTGTACTGGGTGAAGGTGCGGGAGTCGTTGTTCTGGAAGAACTGGAACACGCAATACGGCGCGGCGCAAAGATCTACGGAGAGGTCGTAGGATATGGGGCAACCGGAGATGCCTATCATATCACTTCTCCGAGAGAAGACGGTGAAGGAGCTGCGAGAGCCATGGAATTTGCCATGAAGGAGGCAAAGATAGAAGCCTCAGAACTCGACTATATCAACGCACACGGAACCAGCACCCACCATAATGATCTCTTTGAGACAAAAGCTGTCAAGCTGGCCATGGGGAAGGCTGCTTCAGAGGTACTGATCAACTCTACAAAGTCCATGATCGGTCATCTTTTAGGCGCTGCAGGCGGAGTGGAATTTGTGGTGCTTGCAAAATCTGTGGAAGAAGGCTTTATTCATCAGACTGCAGGAACAAAGGAGACCGATCCGGAATGTGATCTAAATTATTGTATCGGAGCGCCGGTCAGAAAGAATATCCGCTATGCCATGAGCAATTCCCTTGGATTTGGCGGACATAATGCCTGCATTCTTTTGAAACGTTATGAAGTATAACGCGGATTACGGCAGCAAAACAGGAGAGATTCATATGGAATTCGAACAGATTATCAGATTAGTAGAAACAGTTTCAGCCTCCTCATTGGAAAGTTTTCAGCTGAAACAGAACGGTACCATGCTGAAAATGGCTAAAGCAGACCTGAGCGATTTGAGAGCGATCGAAAAATCGACTTGCAAGGAAGAAACCACGGTATCTGCTGCTGCAGAAGTGATCCGGCAGCCTGAAACAGGTACGTCGCTTTTGACAGTGGAATCGCCGCTGGTAGGTATTTTCTATGCAGCTCCGGCGGAAGATGCAAAGCCATTCGTACAGGTCGGAGATCGAGTGAAAAAAGGACAGGTCCTTGCAATCATAGAGGCCATGAAGCTGATGAATGAGATCGAGAGCGGATATGACGGTGTCGTGAAAGAGATCTGTGCAGAGAATGCCAAACCGGTGGAATTCGGTCAGCCGTTGTTTCGCATTGAACAGGAGTAACTATCGATGAAACAGTTAAATATCAATGAGATCAAAAACATCATTCCGCACCGTCATCCGTTCTTGCTGCTTGACGGAATCGAAGATCATGAACCCGGCGAGTTCGCCAGAGGCTATAAATGTGTGACTTATGCAGAACCTTTTTTTGCGGGTCATTTTCCAAAAGAACCGGTCATGCCGGGCGTGCTAATCGTGGAAGCACTGGCGCAGGCCGGTGCGGTCGCGATTCTCTCGCTTCCGGATCATCACGGGAAGACTGCATATTTCGGCGGAATCAACAAGTGCAGATTCCGCGGCAAGGTAGTTCCGGGAGACCGGCTTCTTCTTGAGACGAAAATCATCAGGAAGAAAGGACCGGTAGGCGTAGGCGAGGCCGCTGCTTCTGTCAACGGCAGGACAGTGCTCACAGCGGAACTGACATTTATGATCGGCTAGGAGAGATATCATGATCAGAAAAGTACTTGTGGCAAATCGCGGCGAGATCGCCGTTCGTATCATCCGTGCCTGCAGAGAACTGGGCATTGAGACGGTTGCCGTGTATTCCCAGGCAGATAAAGACGCACTTCATGCAAAACTTGCAGATGAGGCCGTCTGCATCGGACCCGCACCTGTTTCAGACAGCTATCTGTCTATGGATAAGATCATCAGTGCGACCATTGTATCCGGTGCAGATGCCATCCATCCGGGCTTTGGACTGCTCTCCGAGAACAGTACCTTTGTCAGACTGTGTGAGGACTGCGGGATCACCTTTATCGGTCCAAAATCTGAAGTGATCTCACGCATGGGAAACAAACAGGCGGCAAGAAATACCATGGAAGAGGCCGGCATACCGGTGATCCCCGGAAGCGATCATGCGGTTACTGACAGCAAAGAAGGACTTATAGAAGCAGAAAAGATCGGCTTTCCAGTGATGATCAAGGCGGCTCTGGGCGGCGGCGGAAAAGGTATGAGAGTCGCTGAGAATGCACAGGACTTCGAGACCATGTTTCTTCTGGCCCGGTCAGAGGCAAAAAAAGCCTTTGGAGATGATCAGATGTATCTGGAACATTTCATCAGGAAACCGAGACATGTTGAGTTTCAGATTCTTGCAGATCAGTACGGAACTGTGGTTCATCTTGGGGAGCGTGACTGTTCCATCCAGAGAAACCATCAGAAGATGATCGAAGAAGCACCCTGTGCCGCCCTGACACCGGAGCTTCGTGAAAAGATGGGGGCAGCAGCCGTTAAGGCAGCAAAAGCGGCGAACTATGAAAATGCTGGAACCATCGAGTTCCTTTTAGAGCCGGACGGCCGTTTTTTCTTTATGGAAATGAATACACGTATCCAGGTAGAGCATCCGGTCACTGAATGGATCACAGGAATAGACTTGATCAAAGAACAGATCCGCATTGCTGATGGAAGAAAGCTTTCCTATACACAGAAAGACATCATCATCAACGGCCATGCAATTGAAGTCCGAATCAATGCAGAACAGCCGGAGCATGACTTCAGACCTTGTCCCGGAACCATTACCGGACTTCATCTTCCGGGCGGCAAAGGAATTCGCATCGATTCTGCCATCTACAGCGGATATACCATTCCTCCTTACTATGATTCCATGATCGCCAAGATCACTGTCTGGGCAAAAGATCGAAAAGAAGCAATTCGCAAGATGCAGAGCGCGCTCGGGGAAGTCATCATCGAAGGTGTGGATACCAATCTTGGCTATCAATACCGGATCCTGCAGAATGAACAGTTCCGAAGAGGGGTGTTTGACATTGAATTTATATCATCAGGAGAAATCTCATGAATCTTGACCATGTCTTCAAAAAAACCATCGTCAGAAAAACAAAGGCTGCCAACACGCGTCCGGAGGTGCCGGACGGACTGCTTTGTAAATGTAACAGCTGCGGATCGGTGATTCTCTCGGAAGAAGTGGAGAAGGGCTATTATATCTGCCCCAAATGCGGTACCTATTTCCGTGTCAGTGCAAAGGAACGCATCCGTCGGGTAGCAGATGCAGGCACATTTGAAGAATGGGACTGGGATCTGATGGGTGGAAATCCGCTGGACTTCCCTGGGTATGATGAAAAAATTGCTGCGGCAAGACTGAAGACGGGGCTTCAGGAAGCTGTCATCACAGGCAGATGTAAAATAGCTGGTGAGGATACCGTACTCTGTGTCATGGACGGAAAGTACATGATGGCAAGTATGGGAAAGGCTGTCGGTGAAAAAATCACCCGTGCTGCAGAAAGAGCCACTGAGCAGAAGCTTCCTCTGGTGATATTTACCTGCTCCGGAGGTGCAAGAATGCAGGAAGGCATCATTTCTCTTATGCAGATGGCCAAGACATCTGCAGCGATCAAGCGCCACAGTGATGCCGGGCTTCTCTATATCTCTGTACTGACGGATCCGACTACCGGTGGTGTTACCGCAAGTTTTGCCATGCTTGGAGACATGATCCTTGCCGAACCAAAAGCGCTCATCGGCTTTGCCGGCCCGAGAGTTATTGAGCAGACGATTCGCCAGAAACTCCCAAAAGGATTTCAGTGCGCTGAGTTTCTCTTAGAACACGGCTTTGTGGACCGTATCGTAGAGCGCCGGGAGATGAGATCTGTGCTGGGGCAGCTGCTGAAATGGCACAACAGAGCAGCGCATGTGTTCCCTGAAGAGGTGACGCAGCAGGCAGTATCCAGAAATACAACGATTTCTGTTATGGAGAAGAAGTCTATTGCAGACAGCATCAAAACTGCCTGGGATCGCATTCTGCTCTCGCGTGACAGTAAACGACCGGTCAGCAGTGACTATATCGAAATGCTCTTTGATGACTTTATGGAATTTCACGGGGATCGATTCTGCAAAGATGACAGTGCAGTCATCGGCGGCATCGCAGTCTTCCGGGGAATCCCAGTGACAGTCATCGCACAGGAAAAAGGCAAAAATACAAAAGACAATATCAAACGTAACTTCGGCATGTGTTCCCCGGACGGTTACCGAAAAGCTGTTCGGCTTGCAAAACAGGCTGAGAAATTCGGACGACCGATCTTCTGTTTTGTTGATACACCCGGTGCTTACTGCGGAATTGAAGCGGAAGAGCGGGGACAGGGCGAGGCAATCGCTAGAAGTATTATGGAAATGTCATCTCTGGAAGTACCGGTGCTCTCTCTGATCATCGGAGAAGGCGGAAGCGGAGGTGCCTTAGCACTTGCGACAGCCAACGAAGTCTGGATGCTGGAAAATTCCGTATATTCGATCCTTTCACCGGAAGGATTTTCAAGTATCCTGTGGAAGGACAGCAGGAAGGCAAAACTGGCTGCTTCTTATATGAAACTGACAGCAGAGGAGTTAAAAGAGCTGTGCGTGATCGATCATGTCTTCCCGGAGCCGGATAATTTCAGCAGAGAGAATATCCGTCAGGTTACCGATCAGATAGCACGAAAGATCAGCGATTTTCTGAAAATCTACGGAAAAATGGACGGCGGGGCACTTGCCGCTCATCGCTATGAAAGATATCGCCGGATGTAATGAAAGGAAATAATATGAATGAGTTACAGATCGGGTCTCACATCCTGACTCGTCCGATTTTTCAGGGCGGCATGGGGATCGGAATCAGTCTGGGAGGGCTTGCAGGTGCAGTGGCGAAAGCCGGTGGAGCAGGTGTGATCTCTGCTGCTCAGATCGGATTCAGAGAAGCAGATTTTAAAGAGCATCCGCTGGAAGCAAACCTTCGCGCTATCCCCAAAGAATTTGCAAGAGCACGTACCATCTCGCCAAAGGGCTTTCTTGGAATCAATATTATGGTTGCGATGCAGCATTACGCTGAATATGTGATAGGTGCCGTCGCAGCCGGAGCGGATTTTATTGTATCCGGAGCAGGACTTCCGGTGGAGCTTCCACGGCTTGTGGAAGGAAGCAAAACTCTGATCGGTCCGATCGTATCTACCGTAAAATCCGCTCAGGTGATCCTGAAATACTGGGACAGAAAATATCATCGCATACCGGATTTTCTGGTAATTGAAGGTCCGTTGGCAGGCGGTCATCTGGGATTTTCCAAAAAGCAGGCAGAAACCTATCTCGAATCAGACAGGAATTTGACAGCTGCCGTGACAGATACGGATATGCCAGCTGGCAAACGGCCTTACTCTGCTGAAATTACAGATATTCTGGCCGCAGTAAAGGAATATGAACTCAGATTCCGGAAGCACATACCAGTGATCATAGGCGGCGGAATCAGTACCAGAGAAAAAGCAGAAGAGGCCTTTGCTCTTGGTGCAGATGCCATTCAGGTGGCAACACGTTTTGTTACCACAGAAGAATGTGACGCTGACGAGGCTTTTAAGTCCGCCTATGTCAATGCCGGACCGAAGGACATCATTCTGACAAAAAGTCCTGTCGGAATGCCTGGACGAGCCATTGCAAACAGCTTCACAAAGCAAGTCAATGCCGGTAAAAAGTTTCCTCCGACAGCATGCTATGGCTGTCTGAAAGGATGTAAGCCAAAGGAGATCCCTTACTGCATTACAGAGGCACTGATCAATGCAGCAAACGGAGATCAGGAACATGGACTGATCTTCTGCGGAGCAAACGCACACCTTTGCACAAAGATCGAGACGGTAGAGGATGTCATGAGAGAGCTGCTGGGGGAGTAAAACGGAACTGATATTTTCCGACGGAAAGATGCTGTTTTTTGATTGAATAGTGTGATAAAATGCAAAAAACAGATTTATATTCAAAAGGGAGACAGCTATGGCAAATTTGTTTTCGAAAAATCACAATAAGCGAACCAGATTTACCAGAATGTGCATCGGGGAAGCCGTCTATCGTCTGATGGATAAAAAAGACTTTCGAGAAATAAAAGTATCGGATATTGCAAAGAAGGCCGGTGTGTCCCGCATGACATTCTATCATTATTATGAAACAAAAGAAGAAGCGCTGGAAGATTACTTTCATGAGATCGTGGCAGGATATATCAGAGACTGTCTGCGACGAAAAGATGAGATCGGAAGTTTTCACGACCGAAGCAGCATTCTTCACGCACTGAATTACTTCGACCGGTATGAAGCCTTTATCATGCGTCTGGTCCACGCAAAACTCTACTACATCATCATCGATGGAATGAATGAGTACATGACCAAAGTCATTATGCCTGTCTATCACCGTCCGTCCTATGAATTGATCTTCTATGGGGGAGCTCTGTTAAATGTCTTCATCCAGTGGCAGGAGGGCGGCAAACAGGAGACCGCTGAGGAAGTCGCAGAAATCATCGCAGACAGTATAAGATAAGTACCTTAGTAGCGGTATTATGATTTTAATTGATTTATATCAGGTGCAAAGTTTGTGCTCTTACGTCAGCGAGCTTCTGACAGTAAGAGCCTTTTTCATATCCTCAAGTAATAGTGATGCGATAGGAGAAAATACCTGATATTTTTTCCAGATAACATACATTTTCGCTTCCAATACTGGCTGTAACGGAATGAAAACCACATCGGAATCAGGTGTAATCAGATGTTCAAAAGTAAGGAGTGCCCCAAGTCCCTCTTTAACGAAGAATGCTCCGTTTTTTGAAAGATTTGTTGTTCCGATCAAATTGATTTTATCAATGTTTTCGCCACACCATCTAGGCAAGTCATGTTCCATTGACTGCTTTGACGCAATCAGATCAATTTCATAGAGATCTTCAAGCACAAGCGCTTTCTTTTGTGCCAGAGAATGTCTTCGGTTCAAAAGCAGACCTACTGTATCGCTTCCCGGCACTTCAATAAAATTGTATCTGGTTAAATCGGGTGGTTCTACGATAAAAGCATAGTCAAGCAGACCACGGTCTAAACGCTCAATAACCTGTTCCGTATTACCACTGGTCAGATGGAACTGGAAGAGCGGATATTTGGAGCGAAAGTCTTTGATGATTTGTGCAAGGTGTCTGATCAAATAAGACTCTGCACATCCAATAAATACTTCGCCGCCTTGAATCTCCTCCATCGCTTTGAACTCGGCGGTGGTTTTTTCCACCATTCCAAGAATATCCTCGGCTCTTTTTCGTAAAAGCATACCTTCATCTGTCAGATGCACACTGGCACTGCTTCGTCTGAACAACTTTGTACCTAATTCCTGTTCTAACTTTTTCATCTCTTTAGAAAGAGTTGGCTGTGATACATGAAGTGTCTCAGCGGCTCTTGTCATACTACCTTCTCTGGCGATTTCCATAAAATATTCTAGAACGCGAATTTCCATAAGAACCTCATTTCTGTCTATTATCATAAAAGTTGCATTTAGAATTTGTCTTATTGCATTTACTTTCCCAATTAACCTTAAATCAGTGTGGTCAATTAAAAAACTAAATGCAACAGCAGATGTTGCATTTACATCTTGTTTGT
>JAUNAF010000048.1 GCA_030527715.1 Eubacteriales bacterium | reverse complement strand
GTGTTCGAATTGCTCCGCCTCCCTGACTAAGAAACTGTTTTTTCACAGCTCCTTTTGTTTCATGACAATAGAATGTTCGCGGAGCGTGCACTCTATTGTTTGCAAAGTATGCGAAGCGAGCTGTCAGTGGCAGGTCGTGTCTTACATCTATTGAAATATATCTGTACAAAACTCTGAATGCACAAAACAAGAGTGTTCGCACCCATATTAGTGCAAATTTCAAATGAATGAAAAGCTCTTTGCACTAAAATAAGAAAATTCCTCTAATATATGTGCATATTTTTCTGCAAACAACTTTTTTAGGCACTAAATCGAAAAGAAAAACAGAATTATCATGCTTTCCTTCTGAAAAACAACTGTTTTTAGCACAAAAACAGGATGAAAAAGACAGTTTTCGTGCAATCTCCTGTAAAAGGCGCTGCCGGACTAGGAGCTGCTGCAAAATCGATGAGAGATTATTTCGACAGCTTCTGCGTCAGGCCATCAGTTCTACGAGATAGTCATGGAGTTCCTCTCTGGTTCCCGGGAACTGTTCCTTGCAGGCAAAGTAGTAAGGGCGGCTTTTGTATTCTTTTTGAAAGACCGGGGTGAATACTGCTTCCTTCTGCGGAAGATAAAATCCCTCTTTTTTGCCGAAGCAGGTGGAAGCCTTGGCTGGCTCGCGATATTTGGCATCGACAAAGGCAGCGACGCTCTTGTGGATCGCGATATCCTCCTCCGGGAGATAGCAGTAGTTTTTATAATCCTTGTAAAAGTATTTCAGCGTTCCCTGCAGACCTTTCACTTTAAATGCGATCCGGTCATTGGAACCGGTCACATAGAGAAAATCATTCTGATAGGAAAAGGTGCGCGGGAGGGACAGGGCGAGCCGGGCATATACCAGAAGCGCATCCTCGGCGATCTCGCAGTTTTCCACGCGGAAGCTTCCATTTGGAATGGAGAGATAGGAGAGGATCGGAAGCAGCGCCAGCATGCCCTCCAGGTCGTTCTGATTGTGCAGCAGCAGACTGTGCAGAGCCTCCTCGGAAGGCACTTTTGCGTACTGTTTATAGACACTGATCAGTTCACCGCCGTCATAGGGATCTTCACGCTGCAGACCGAGCCACTCTTCGAGAGAGCGCTGATTCAGTGCGGACAGATTCAGAAGTTTTTTCAGCGGACGGATCGTGCGGTACAGATCACGGCTGATCAGTCTGGAAAGACTGTTGGAGAGTCCGTAGACACTGCATTTTTCGTTCAGATAAGGCAGGTCAAAGCGGTCTCCGTTAAAATGTACGATCTGTCGGTAATCTCCGGCGAAGGAGAGAAAATCCTTCAGGATCTGATCCTCCTCGGAAGGAGTCTGTGCAAGCCACTGGGTCATCATCCAGCGGCCGTCCTGCCAGGTCACCGCACCGATCAGATACAGGGAAGAGGAGGAGGCAAGAAAGCCAGTCGTTTCAATATCAAAAAACAGAAGATCTGCCGGTTCATAGCCTTGCCAGAGGGTGCCGGCCAGAGAATAATTTACGGGAATGCTGTGTCTGTACATAAATAATCCTTTCAGAGTTTGTTTTGCTGCCTGTATGCAGCGGCCAGTTGGAAACTACAGCGGGTACAGTATAACGCATCTTTTTGGTTTTTGCAAAAAAAGCTAGACTAATCATAAGATTTATGAGAAAATAATAACAAGTACGTGCAGATATCTACCTGCAGTGCAAGATACATTCATTTCAAGATTGAAAGGAGTTTTAAAATGATTTATTCACGTGAAGTAGAAGAAATGTGCCCGGTTGCTCAGGGCGTTCATCATGGCGCAGCTCCGATCCCGGAGGAAGCAAAATGGGTTCAGGTGAAGGAAGTAAAGGATATTTCCGGATTCACACACGGTGTAGGCTGGTGTGCTCCGCAGCAGGGCGCATGTAAGATGAGCCTTAACGTAAAAGAGGGTATCATCCAGGAAGCACTCGTTGAGACCATCGGATGTTCCGGTATGACTCACTCTGCAGCTATGGCAGCTGAGATCCTTCCGGGTCTGACCGTTATGGAAGCTCTGAATACCGACCTTGTCTGTGATGCAATCAACACTGCTATGAGAGAGCTGTTCCTTCAGATCGTTTACGGACGTTCTCAGTCCGCTTTCTCTGAGGATGGTCTTGCAATCGGTGCCGGACTTGAGGATCTTGGTAAGGGCTTAAGATCTCAGGTTGGTACTATGTATGGTACTCTGAAGAAAGGTCCTCGCTATCTGGAGATGGCAGAAGGCTATGTTACCGGTATCGCTCTGGATGCAGATGACGAGATCATCGGCTATCAGTTCGTAAGCCTCGGAAAGATGACTGACTTCATCAAGAAGGGTGACGATCCGAACACCGCTTGGGAGAAGGCAAAGGGTCAGTATGGTCGTGTTGCAGATGCAGTGAAGATCATCGATCCGCGTAAAGAGTGATTGACATAGAAAGAGGAGGACAAGTAAAATGGCTTTATTTGAATCATATGAAAGACGTATTGACCAGATCAATGCCGTTCTGAACAGTTATGGAATTGCTTCTATCGAGGAAGCAGAGAAGATCACTAAGGATGCCGGCCTGGATGTTTACAACCAGATCAAAGGCATTCAGCCGATCTGTTTTGAGAATGCCTGCTGGGCATACATCGTTGGTGCTGCTATCGCAATCAAGAAGAACTGCAGAAAGGCAGCAGATGCAGCAGCAGCTATCGGTGAGGGACTTCAGTCCTTCTGTATCCCGGGTTCTGTAGCAGATACCCGTAAGGTAGGTCTTGGCCATGGTAACCTTGGTAAGATGCTTCTGGAAGAGGATACTGACTGCTTCGCATTCCTTGCAGGTCATGAGTCCTTCGCAGCAGCTGAGGGTGCTATCGGTATCGCAGAGAAGGCTAACAAGGTTCGTCAGAAACCGCTTCGTGTTATCCTGAACGGTCTTGGAAAAGATGCTGCACAGATCATCTCCAGAATCAACGGATTCACCTTTGTTGAGACTGAGTACGATCCGTACACCAACGAGGTAAAAGAGATCTCCCGCAAGTCTTACTCTGAGGGACTTCGTGCAAAGGTTAACTGCTACGGCGCTAACAGCGTTCCGGAAGGTGTTGCTATCATGTGGAAAGAGAACGTTGATGTATCCATCACCGGTAACTCCACAAACCCGACCCGTTTCCAGCATCCGGTAGCAGGTACCTACAAGAAAGAGCGTCTTGAGGCTGGTGAGAAGTACTTCTCAGTAGCATCCGGCGGTGGTACAGGACGTACCCTTCATCCGGATAACATGGCAGCTGGTCCGGCTTCCTACGGTATGACTGATACATTAGGACGTATGCACTCTGATGCTCAGTTTGCAGGTTCTTCTTCCGTACCGGCTCACGTAGAGATGATGGGTCTCATCGGTGCTGGTAACAACCCGATGGTAGGTATGACAGTTGCAGTAGCTGTATCCGTACAGGAAGCAGCAGACGCTGGCAAGTTCTAAGATTTTAGAAATCTGAGTTATTTATAAAAGTAAGGGGCTGTGCTCTTATAACGGATTTTCAGTTATGGGAGTGACAGCTCCTTTCTTTTTACTCAGGCGATATCTCTATCTGGTTCTTTGCAATTATTTTCTGGTTCATATTTTCTGACTACCGGAAAATTGCATCGGAAGTTATGTTTAATCCCTCATATATGATAAAAAACACGAAATACAGATGCAGAATATGTTATAATAATGCTGCATGAGCGCATAAAAGAAGAAAGATAAAATTGTAGAACAGAAGGTAAAATGATGGCAGAAAGAAAAATGAAGCGGGTCTCTGACTCGCTGACAGAGCAGGTGCATCTGATCATGCCGAGATCTCTGAATGCAGCAGGATTTCTGTTTGGGGGTGAACTGTTATCCTGGCTGGATGAGACTGCAGGAATCGTAGCTCAGCGGCATGCAGAGATGAACGTAGTGACAGTTGCGATCGATAACATGTATTTTAAAGCCGGCGTGAAAAACAGTGACCGCGTGGTCCTGATCGGCAGGGTGACCCATGTGGGACGCTCCTCCATGGAGGTGCGCATTGATTCCTATGTGGAAGAGCCTGGCGGGGTACGCCGTATGTTTAATCGGGCATATTTTGTGATGGTGGGAACCGATGAAAATCAGCATCCGGTGGAGGTACCCGGACTGATCGTGGAAGGTGTCACCGAACAGATCGAGTGGGATGCCGGACAGAAGCGAATGGAACTCAGAAAGCTGAGAAGACAGGAAGGATTCTAGAAGCGAAGAGAGAAAAAAGAATACTTTGTTTAAGGCTTGACAAATTCGTGACCATGACATACAATCTATAATACAGTTTAAAGCGTTAAAGCATAAAACAATATCAGATTGGAATGGTGAAGGACATGAAAAAAGAGATAGCAAAACTTATGGATTTCCGGTCGGATGTCCGTGTAATAGATGCAACTATGAGAGACGGCGGCCTGGTAAACGACTTCTACTTTACAGACGAGTTTGTAAAAGATCTTTATTTTGCAAACATCCGTGCCGGTGTAGACTATATGGAGTTCGGTTACAAGGCTTCCAGAGAGCTTTTCGATGAGAATAAGTATGGAAAGTGGAAGTTCTGCAAGGATGAGGACATCCGTGCGGTAGTCGGAGACAATGCATCCGACCTGAAGATCGCGGTAATGGCAGATGTTGGACGTACAAATCTGAACGATATCCTCCCGAAGGAGGAGAGCCCGATCGATCTGATCCGTGTGGCAACCTATCTGCATACGATCCCGGGTGCAGTCAAGATGATCGAGGATGCGGCGGCAAAGGGTTATGAGACCACCTGCAATATCATGGCGATCTCCAATGCACGTGAGAGTGATACCATGGCAGCGCTGGAGATGCTTGCACAGACACCGGCAGAATGTCTGTACATCGTAGACAGCTATGGTGCGCTGTATCCGGAACAGATGGCCCGCGTGGCAGATCGTTTTCTGGAGGTAGCAGCCAAGTATAATAAGAAGGTAGGCATTCATGCACACAATAATCAGCAGCTTGCCTTTGCCAATACGATCGAGGCTGTCGGCGATGGAGTAGACTGGCTGGATGCGACCTATGCGACGATGGGACGCGGCGCAGGAAACTGTGCGATGGAGCTGCTGCTTGGATTCCTGAAGAATCCGAAGTACAATGTATATCCGGTCATTCAGTTTATCGACAAGCATATGACACAGCTGAAAAAGGACGGCATTATCTGGGGCTATGATCTGCAGTATCTGATGACAGGACTGCTGAATCAGCATCCGAGAACAGCGATCGCATTTACCAAGGAAGGACGTAAGGATTACACACAGTTCTACAAAGAACTGGTAGTACAGGATGATTGATAAGTAAGCAAAAGCCACGAATTTCTCAGATTCGTGGCTTTTACAGAGAAAGAGGAAGTAATGGGAGAACAGTTAACGAAGAGTGATGTAAAGAAGATCGAGGATGAGATCGAATACCGCAAGCTGGTAGTGCGCAAGCAGGCACTGGAGGCCGTCAAAGAAGCGAGAGCTCACGGAGATCTGAGTGAAAACTTTGAGTATCATGCAGCGAAGAAGGACAAGAACTCCAATGAGAGCAGGATCCGCTATCTGGAGAGACTTCTGAAAAATGCACGGGTCATCGAGGATCGCTCGAACGATGACGAGGTGGGGCTGGACAATATCGTGCAGGTCTACTTCGAGGATGATGATGAGGTCGAGGAATACAAGCTGGTGACCTCCATTCGAGGAAATTCCATGAAGGGAATGATCAGCATTGAATCCCCGCTGGGAAAGGCGATCCGCGGGCATAAGGTCGGTGACCGGGTGTATGTGAAGGTGAACGAGAATGCCGGATATTACATCGAGATCCGCTCGATCGTAAACAGTAAGGATGAAAGTATGGATGAAATTAGGCGATTTTAAGGCTGGATGCAAAGTTCGAAATGCGAAAATCGCACCGGCATAAAATTTTGCCAAAAGATACGAAATATCACTTTTATTTTTGGTCAAAATAGTGTATCATAAGAAGAAAGTAATTTGTGTTGCAATCAATAATTACAAATCTTGAAATTGACTGAGGTGAAAGCATGATTTCAAATCAAATCTTACAGAATACTTTAGATGGTATCAAGACAATCAGTCGTGTTGAATTATGTGTGATCAGTACAGAAGGTAATGTACTTGCGACGACTTTCCCGGAGGCTGCCGACTATGTGGACTCCGCGATGCTTTTTGTAAGCTCTCCGGCGGACAGCCAGGAGGTGCAGGGATATCAGTTCTTCAAGGTGTTTGATGAAACACAGCTGGAGTATATCCTGCTGACCAGCGGCAGCTCAGATGATACTTACATGGTTGGAAAGCTGGTTGCCTTCCAGCTGCAGAATCTTCTGACAGCCTATAAGGAGCGCATTGATAAGGATAACTTTATCAAGAATCTTCTTCTGGACAACCTGCTGCTGATCGATATCTACAACCGTGCGAAGAAGCTGCATATCGAATCCGAGGCGCGCAGGGTCGTATTTATCCTGGAGATCGGTACAGAGAAAGACAGTACCGTGATGGATAATGTCCGCAATGCGCTCGGAAACAGACCGGGTGACTTTATCACCGCGGTGGATGAGAAGAGTGTGATTATTGTAAAAGAGCTTGGTGCTGAGGATGGTGAGGCTCAGCTGGAGGCGATCGCTCAGCAGATTCTGGACAGCTCTGCTCCGAAGGGCGAGGGTATCCACATCGCCTATGGCACCGTGGTCAATGAGATCAAGGAAGTGTCCAAGTCCTACAAGGAAGCCCGCATGGCACTGGATGTAGGAAAGATCTTCTTTGATGAGCGCGATGTGATCGCATACAGCTCTCTCGGTATTGGCCGACTGATCTATCAGCTTCCGGTTCCGCTGTGCAGAATGTTTATCAAGGAGATCTTTGACGGAAAATCCACAGATGAGTTTGACGAGGAGACGCTCACGACGATCAACAAGTTCTTTGAGAACAGCCTGAATGTTTCTGAGACCTCCAGACAGCTCTATATCCACAGAAATACACTGGTTTACCGTCTGGACAAGCTTCAGAAGAGCACCGGTCTGGATCTGCGTGTATTTGAGGATGCCATCACATTCAAGATCGCACTGATGGTCGTAAAATACATGAAGTACATGGAGACAGTTGAGTTCTAGACAGATGAATGAAAATAACAGCAATAACAGCAGTAGTTTTATAAAGGGTCTATTTTGCGGCATCCTTATGGTATTTCTATGCCTGGGTGCCGCATTGTTATGGTACCGATTTGAAAGTCCGGGGATGATCCAGGCATCAGAGAGTTCTGCGGAGAGTACGGAGGAAAAACAGTCTGAGCAGGGGTCAGAGGAACTCACAGAGAAGGAGACAGAGCCGGTTTCAGAAGCACTGGAACTGGATAAGACTGCGATCTCAGAGAAGATTGGTGAGATCGAAGCACTGATCAACGGACGGTTTCTGATGGGCACAGACAGCAGTGCAGTGGAAGATGCCATTTACAATGGAATGATCGAGGCTTTGAATGATCCGTATTCTGTGTATTATACGGCACAGGAACTCAAGACGATGGAAGAATCCACAGACGGAGTCTATTCCGGAATCGGTATGGCGCTCTCCGAGGATAAAAAGACCGGGGAGATCACGGTGACAGAGTGTTTTGCAGGCTATCCGGCTGCACGCGCAGGAATCGAGACAGGAGATGTTCTGATCGCACTGGACGGAAAGTTATTTTCGGAGACAGGCATGACGATGGCAGAGCTGGTATCTGTGATCCGCAGAGGCGAGGCAGAAAAATTTACACTCGGACTTCTGCGTGACGGTAAAGAGCTGACAGCGGAGGTCGTGCGTGAATCGATAGAGATGCCGACTGTAGAGTATGAGATGCTGGATGATCAGATCGGCTATCTGCACATTCTGGAGTTCGACAGCGTGACAGAGGACCAGTTCAAGTCAGCATTGAACGCACTCGAAGATGCAGGCATGGAGAAGCTGATCGTAGATGTCCGCGATAATCCGGGAGGAGTGCTCTCAGTCGTGGTGAATATTCTGGATCAGATGCTTCCGGAGGGCTGTGTCGTCTACACGGAGGACAAGGACGGTGTCCGTGAAGAATATACCTCAGACAGACGACATCAGTTTACAAAGCCGCTGGCGGTACTGATCAACGGAAACAGTGCGAGCGCTTCAGAAATATTTGCAGGTGCGATCAAGGATTTCGGAACCGGCACCCTGATCGGCACCACGACCTTTGGAAAAGGAATCGTACAGAGGATCTACACTCTGTCCGACGGCACCGGACTCAAGCTGACGGTAGCCAAGTATTATACCCCCAACGGAACAGATATTCATGAAAAAGGAATCGCCCCGGATATCGAGGTGGAGGCAGAGAATGCTCAGGAAGCATCGGCGGAATCAGAAGAGCCTGTGATGACGGAGACAGAGACGGCTTCCGAAAAAGAGAAGAGTACAGAAGCAGATTCCCGGAAAAAGAAGGATACTGAGGCTGCTTCCGAAAAAGAAAAGGATTCTGAGACTGATTCTGAAGCAGAGACGGAGGCAGTATCTGTAGTTCGTCCTGACGACAGACAGCTGCAGAAGGCAGTCGAGATTCTCAGGAAGGAGGAAGCATGAAACTGATCATTGATGATGCAAATGTGGATAAGATAAAGAAAATCTGCGAATTCTATCCGGTGGACGGTGTGACTACCAATCCGTCGATCCTTGCAAAAAGCGGAAGACAGCCGTTCGATGTTCTGACAGAGATCCGCGAACTGATCGGGGAAAAGGCAGAGCTTCATGTGCAGGCTGTGGCGGCAGAGGCAGAGGGCATGCTTCTTGATGCGAAAAGGATCACGGAGGTACTGGGACGCAGCACCTATATCAAGATACCGGCGGTTCCGGAGGGCTTCAAGGCGATGATGGCTCTGAAGAAGAAAGGATACCGCGTGACGGCAACAGCGATCTACACGCCGATGCAGGCATATCTTGCAGGAAAGTGCGGTGCGGATTATGCGGCACCTTACATCAACCGTATCGACAATATGGGCTACAATGGAGTGGCGGTGGCAAAGAAGATCCATGATATTTTCAAAAAAAATGAGCTGCCGACCGAAGTGCTCGCAGCCAGCTTCAAAAATTCGCAGCAGGTACTTGAACTCTGTGAATACGGTATCGGCGCAGCTACTGTGGCACCGGATGTGATCGAGCTGTTTGTGAAGAATCCGGCGATCAACGCCGCCATCGATGATTTCACAGCAGACTTTGAAGGGCTTGTCGGAAGCGGAAAGAGCCTGAAAGATTGTTAGAATAACAGAGAATAAAGAAAGATCCCGATTTCCTGCCTGTAAAGGAAAACTTTGCAGGCAGGAGACCGGGATTTTTTTGCCAGGCATGCAAAGTGAACGTCCGGTGGACGTTCGTTTGCTTAGTTCACTACGACACCCTTGCGCAGGATGATATTTGCATATAATGCAGTCTCGCCGGACATGATGACTACGCGGGATTTCTCTCTGGTCTTGTCATAGAATTTCCACTTATTGATCTCCTCGAAGCACTCAGCTCCGCGCTCATCGTATTTTGCCACGATCTCCTTGTAAGTATCCCAGATCGGAGTCTTGGACGGATCGCCCGGCTCTACAGCCATAAGTGTGCACGGCGGAACCATGACACCGTTGGCATCCGGATAAGTATCCAGAGGGAAGACCTGAAGAATCGCATCGAGAATCTCCGGAACACCGTGACCGTCCAGACGGATCACCTGTGTATCAAAAGAATGACCCGGGAAGTTGCCGTCACCGATCGTGAGCTCATCGGTGTGACCCATCTCACAGAGTACCTTTAACAGCTCCGGAGTTAAAATAGCAGGAATACCCTTTAACATAATGAAAATCTCCTTTCATGCGCAATAATCTTATCACTAGCATATCAGCGAAAAATCCACAGTTCAATAGAATTATTTACGAAAAAATGTTAACATTTCATGTTTCGGCCAAAAAGGTATTTTTTAACAAAAACAGGGGGAAATATTTTACTTTTCGAAAGGCTCTTCACAATTGACAATCAGGAATCCAATATACTAAAATAAAAACAGAAACGTTTCGGAATTTGGAAGTTTCGAATAAAAACTGAAGATGATAATAAAAATTTTTGGAAAATTTATTCAAAAGGAGGATATAAAAATGCCGTTAGTTACATCAGAAGCTATGTTGAAGGATGCTCAGAAAAGAGGGTATGCTGTCGGCGCATTTAACTGTGAAAACATGGAGATGGTGAAGGCCATTATCGGTGCAGCCGAAGAGCTGAATGCACCGGTGATGCTGCAGACCACACCGTCCACGATCAAGTACGGTTCTCTGGAGACCTACGCAGCGATCGTGGCAGCCGAGGCAAAAAAAGCATCAGTTCCTGTCTGCCTGCATCTGGACCACGGCAGCAGTTTTGAGCTTGCCATGCAGGCGATCAAGGCAGGATATACGTCGGTCATGATCGATGGAAGCAAGGAAGAATTCGAGGGAAATGTCGCTGTCAGCAAGAAGGTTGCAGATGTGGCAAGAGCGGTCGGCATTCCGTGCGAGGCAGAGCTTGGCAAGGTGGGCGGCAAGGAAGATGATCTGGTCGCAGAGGCAGATACCAACACGGATCCTGCAGAGGCAAAGGAATTTGTGGAGCGCACCGGCGTGACCTCACTTGCAGTTGCCATCGGAACCGCACATGGATTCTATGTGGGAACACCGGTGCTCGACAAGGAACGTCTCAGCGAAGTCAGAGCAGTTGTGGATATTCCGCTGGTACTTCACGGTGCATCCGGACTCAGCGATGACGAGGTGAGAGACTGTGTGGCACGCGGCATCTGCAAGGTAAATTTTGCAACAGAGCTGAGAAAAGCATACACTGACGCAGGAAAAGCACTGATCGAAGAAAAGCCGGAGACCTTTGATCCGAAGGCACTGGGCAAGGTCGGCATGGCAGCAGTGAAGGAGCTCGTAAAGAATCGTATGAAGGTCTGCGGATGTGACGGAAAGGCAGACGGAATCGAGGCGTAGAAGCGATGGCAGCAACCATCAAAGATATTGCCAGAATGACAGGTCTTGGTCTGGCGACGATCTCTTCTTATCTGAATGGGGGAAATGTCAGAGAGAAGAACAGAATCAAGATCGAGAAGGCGATCGAGGAGCTTCATTTTGAAGTAAATGAGGTGGCGAGAGGGCTGAAGACCAACCGTACACACACGGTCGGGGTCGTGATTCCGGAGCTGAATAATGAGTTCTGTTCCGAAGTGATCACCTCAATGGAGGATGTGCTTCGCAGTCACGGTTACGCAGCGATGGTCTGTGACTGCAGAACGAACCCGGAGCTGGAGCGGCAGGCAGTGGAGTTCCTGAGCAGAAAGCGTGTGGATGCACTGGTGAACATGCCGGTGGATTCCTCGGGAGAACATCTGCGTCAGTTCGCAGCGCAGGGAAGGCCGATCGTTCTGATGGACCGCGCAGTCAGCAGTGAGATCTGCTGTGACCGCGTACTGGTCGATAACGTCAGCGCGACAAAGCATGCCGTGGAGTATCTGCTGAAGAGGGGACACAGAAGGATCGGGGTACTTGCAGGACCGAAGGAGATCTTTACGGTAGATGAGCGTCTGAGAGGATATCTTGAGGCTTTGGGGGAAGCCGGGATCAGACCGGACGAGAAACTCATCTACTGTGGGGATTTCACTCTGGAGAGCGGGATCTGCGGGATGAAGAAGCTCAGAGCAGAGAATCCGGAGATGACAGCAGTGCTGGCGATCAATTATGAGACAACGATCGGGGCCATGATCGGTCTGAATGAGCAGCACCTGCGGGTGCCGGAGCAGATGTCTCTGATCGGCTTTGATAATCGGCACTTTGCAAGGGCGTGCAGTCCGGGACTGACCTTCGTTGCACAGCCGACCAGGAAGATCGGTGAGGAGGTTGCCCGTCTGGTTCTGGAGCGTTTGAAAGAGCCGAAAAAACAGAAAAATGAAGAGAACGGACAGGAAGTGCAGCAGGCAGAGCCTGTGGAGATCAGACTGAAGACAGAGCTGGTGGAAGGCAGTTCGGTCGGTGTCTGCGGGGAAAAGAGGTAAGGCGATGAAAAGATATTTGCTTGGTATTGATATCGGTACCAGCGCCTGCAAGGCAGCGGTGTTTGAGCGGGACGGCAGCGTCGCGGCAGATGCAAGTGCGGGCTATCCTGTGTACTATCCGCGCGAGGGATGGGCAGAGCAGGATCCGAGAGAATGGTGGGCGGCTGTCTGTACCGCCGTCAAAACCGTGCTGGAGAAGGGAAAGATAGATCCTGCAGAGATTGCCGGTATCGGAATTGACGGACAGAGCTGGTCAGCGATCCCGCTGGATGCCGACGGGGAGGTCCTCTGCAATACTCCGATCTGGATGGATACCAGGGCGCAGGAGATCTGTGACCGTATCAATGCAGAGATGGAGGAGGAGATCTTTGCGCTTGCCGGAAACAAGCTGCAGCCCTCCTACACAACAGCGAAGATCCTCTGGTACAGGGAACACTGTCCCGAGATCTATCCGAAGATCGATAAGATCCTGCAGTCGAACAGCTATATCGCCTACCGTCTGACCGGGGTGATGTCTCAGGATCTTTCACAGGGCTACGGACTGCATTGCTTTGACATGCATACCGGTACCTACGATGAGAAAATGTGTGAAAAACTCGGGATCCCGCGCAGCTTTCTGCCCAGGATCCATGCCTGTGACGATGTCATCGGAAGCGTGACAGAGAAGGCTGCCAAAGAGAGCGGACTGGCTGAAGGAACTCCGGTGGCTGCCGGAGGGCTGGATGCAGCCTGCGGTACGCTCGGTGCAGGAGTGCTTCACAGCGGACAGACACAGGAGCAGGGAGGACAGGCAGGAGGCATGAGTATCTGCATCGACAGTTACCGTGCAGATCCGCGTCTGATCCTTGGTTTTCATGTAGTACCGGGACACTGGCTTCTGCAGGGCGGAACCACCGGCGGGGGCGGTGTGATGCGCTGGATGGAGCGTGAGCTGGCAGACTATGAGAGAAGCGTGAAAGATGCTGTGGGAAGATCCTCATTTGATCAGATGAATGATCTGGCAGCGAAGATACCGCCGGGAAGTGAGGGGGTAGTGTTCCTGCCGTACATGGCGGGAGAGCGCTCACCGATCTGGGATCCGCAGGCAAAGGGAGTTTTTTACGGACTGGATTTTGCAAAGACGAAGGGACATATGATCCGTGCAGGTATGGAAGGGGTTGCATACGCACTGGAACATAATCTTCGGACAGCAGAGGAGGCAGGGGCGAGAGCGGAGGTGCTCTGTGCCATGGGCGGTTCCGCAAATTCACTGCTCTGGACGCAGATCAAGTCCGATGTGACAGGAAGAGTCATCACCGTGCCTGCATCAGATACCGCAACGACACTCGGTGCGGCCATGCTTGCCGGTGTCGGCGTCGGATACTACAAAGATTATGATGAGGCAGTTTCGACAACTGTGCGTGAGACCAGAAGACATGTGCCGAATCCTGAGAATCGTGAAGCTTATGAAAAGGGGTATGAGCTTTACAGAGAGCTGTATGAAGCTTTGAAGGAAACGATGCACAGACAAAGATAGGGGCAGGAATTCAAAAACTATATAATGAAAAACTATATGACAGGGGGAAAATCACATGAAAGGAATCGATCCGTCTGCTGTACCGCAGAAGAAACTGTATACCGGCGTTGATATGCCTGCAATCGGTATGGGAACCTTTGGTTCAGATCATGCATCTGCAGAGGTGGTATCCGCAGCAGTGGCAGCTGCCATTGATGCCGGCTATCGAATGTTCGACTGTGCAGCCTGCTATGGAAATGAGGCTGAGATCGGCGAAGTATTTGCGAAAGCATTTGCAGAGGGTAAGGTGACCAGAGACGAGCTCTTTATCGTATCCAAGGTCTGGAATGACATGCACGGTGACGGGGATGTGCTGATCGCCATTGCAAAGACGCTGAAGGATCTGAAGCTGGAGGCGCTGGACATGTACTATGTACACTGGCCGTTCCCGAACTATCATCCGCCAAAATGTGACGGAGATACAAGAAACCCGAATTCGGTTCCATTCTCAGTAGACCGTTTTATGGCGACCTGGAGACAGATGGAGCGTCTGGTGGATATGGGACTGACAAAGCATATCGGTATGTCGAATATGACGATCCCGAAGCTTGAGGCAGTGCTTCCGCTGTGCCGGATCAAACCGGCGGCCATTGAGCTGGAGTATCATCCGTGCTTCCAGCAGCGTGAGCTGAAGGCTTATATTGAGTCGAAGGGAATCGTGCCGGTGGCATTCTGTCCGCTCGGTTCACCGGATCGTCCGGAGCGTGACTGTGCACCGGAGGATGTGGCAGATCTGAAGGTTCCGGCACTGGTAGAGATCGCAAAGGCTCACGGAGTGCATCCGGTAAATATCGCACTGAAATGGGAAGTACAGAGCGGCGTTGCACCGATCCCGTTCTCCACAAAGGAGAGAAATATTCTGAGCAATCTGCAGTGTGTAACAGAGGATCCGCTCACGGAAGAGGAAATGAAGATCATGGAAGGTCTGGAGTGCGATAACCGTCTGGTGAAGGGACAGGTATTCCTCTGGGAGCACGCAAAAGACTGGCATGATCTCTGGGATGAAGAAGGAAAAATCGTAGAATAAGAGGTCCTGACATGTATCGAGTAATGTTGGTTGATGACGAGATCCTGGTGCGGGAGGCAATGCGTGAGCATGTGGACTGGGAGGGACTCGGATTCGAACTTGTGAAAGACTGCCAGAACGGAAAAGAGGCAATGGATTATCTCGAACAGCATTCCGTTCATGTAGTAATGACAGATATCAACATGCCATTCGTGGATGGAATGGAGCTCTCGAAATATCTATATGAAAATTTTCCGGATGTGGAGATCATTATCTTCAGCGGTTTTTCAGAATTCGAATATGCAAAAAAAGCAATTCAGTATCAGGTATCGGAGTATCTGCTGAAACCGATCACTGCTTCAGAACTCTCCGTGGTCCTGCAGAGGATCCACGGAAAGCTGGATGAAAGATTCCGAAAGGAGCAGAAGATCACGAAGCTTCAGCAGACCTCCAGAGAATACAATAAAAATGCAGGAGTCATCCGTTCAAGGGCGCTGAATGATCTGGTACTCTGTGTGCGGGATCCGAAGGAGAGCCTGAAGGAGCTGACTGCCATGGGGATCGAGCTGAAAGGAGAATATTTCCGGCTTGCGATCCTGGACTTCGACATTTATTCAGAGCTGTACGAGCCCGACTTTGAGAAGAAGCAGGAGAGTGCGCTGATGGCCTTTGCGGCGATGAACATCGGTACGGAGATCCTCAATGAGGCGGGCAGCAGAAGTCTTGCCTACCAGAATACGGAGCATCGCATTCACTGGATCTTCTGCGGAGATCAGAGGCATCGGTTCGAGGAGACAACAGCAGAGCTGTGTGAAAAGATCCAGGAGAAGATCATGCAGCATCTCGGAATGAAGGTCTCAGTCGGAATCGGTGTGATCGTGCAGTCCCCGGAGGAACTGTATCAGTCTGAGAAGAGTGCGAAGAGAGCTCTGCAGCTGCGCTATACGCTGGGCGGCGGCCGTGTGATCAACATGGAGCATCTGACACTGAATCAGGAGACTTTTCTGGAGACAAAGATACAGAAGCTCCTGGACGGCGTGCGCAGACAGCAGGAACAGACAGTGCGGACACTGCTGCAGGCTGTCCGTCAGGAACTGATGCGCGCCTGTGTCGAAAAAGAGCAGGCATACTATCTTCTGACTCAGCTGGTACGTCAGCTCGGAGAGATCCGCGAAAAGGCAGGAATCGAGGAGCAGGTGATCCAGTCAGAACAGCGAAGGATCATGCAGCAGATCAGTCAGAGGCGAACGCTGAACCAGGCGGTCGACACTGTGTATGACTATGCAGTGAAGATCATGCAGGAGATGAGTGATGCGAATGATTCCAGGGGAAAGCGGATGGCGCTGGTAGCCCTGGATTACATTGAAAAGAATTATCATGATCCGGGAATGAATCTGAACGAGGTCTGCAGCTACCTGGCGATGAGTACCAGCCATTTTTCGACTCTGTTCAAGGAAGCCACAGGCGAGACCTTTATGGAGGCTCTGACCAGGATCCGCATGCAGAAAGCGAAAGAGCTGCTGCTGAATACAAAGATGAAGAATTACGAGATCGCCGACCGGGTAGGCTTTTCCGATCCGCACTATTTCAGTATTGCATTTAAGAAGATGACGGGAATGTCACCGACAGAATACGCAAAACAGAAGAGAGCATAAAAAATCTCCTCCGACACAGGAAAGTGTCGGGGGAGATTTTTTTATGACAACAGAATATTCACAGAGCGTGTATTCTTTTGTTTTACAGAAGCTGGATACCGTGTGCGGCACACTCATCCACGATTTCCTGCGGCCAGAGAGAAGCCTGCACCTCGCCGATGTGAGCCTTTCTCAGATAGAACATACAGATACGGGACTGTCCGATACCGCCGCCGATGGTGTAAGGAAGCTCGTTGTTCAGGATCGCCTTCTGGAATGGCAGCTCAGCACGCTCCGGGCAGCCTGCGAGAGCCAGCTGGCGAAGCAGAGCATTCTCATCGACACGGATACCCATGGAGGAGAGCTCAAGTGCAATATCCAGAACCGGATAGTATACGATGATATCGCCGTTTAAGCTCCAGTCATCATAGTCCGGAGCTCTTCCGTCATGTCTCTGACCGGAGGCAAGAGTTCCGCCGATCTGCATGATAAATACGGCACCCTTCAGTTTGGCGATACGGTATTCTCTCTCCTTCGGAGTGCAGTCCGGATACATATCCTCCAGTTCCTGGGAGGTGATGAAGAAGATCTCCTTCGGGAGGATCTCCTCGATGTAGTCATACTGGATCGCCATGTATTTCTCAGTTTTCTTTAACGCCTTGTAGACCATGCGGACAACGTACTGGAGCATTTCCTCCGTGCGCTCTTCCTTGTTGATGATCTTTTCCCAGTCCCACTGATCCACATAGATGGAGTGGATATTGTCGGTGTCCTCATCGCGGCGGATCGCATTCATATCGGTGTAGAGACCTTCTCCGTGAACGAAGCCGTATTTTTTCAGAGCGAAACGCTTCCACTTTGCGAGGGAGTGAACGATCTCTGCCTGAGCATCGCCCTGCTCACGGATGCCGAAGGAAACCGGACGTTCCACACCGTTTAAGTTATCGTTCAGACCGGACTGCGGTGTGACGAAGAGCGGTGCAGAGACACGCAGCAGATTCAGAGAGGTCGTCAGGGTCTGCTGGAAAAAGTCTTTTACCGTTTTGATGGCCACCTGCGTGTCGTGCAGGTTCAGTTCAGAAACATAGTTTTCAGGAATCTGTAAATGTTCCATAGTCGTATCCTTTCTCTGTGAGCTATACCTCACGCTTTTTTTGTACATAGTGATTTAAAATGCCGCCTCCGACAATGATAAATGCCGCCATGAGAAGTACGCGCTTTGCAGCTTCCTGAGGCATCTGGCTCTTCGCACCGATGGATTCGGAGTAGAAGAAAAGCGTATAATTGATCTCGTGCGGGGCACCCATGGCAGTAGTATCTGCGATGACCGGAACTTCCTGATCAAAGGCACTGATCGGGATCGGACGGAAAACAGAATTTCCTTCTGTATTTACCGGTTCATACTTTCGGTCATTTACGATCATATAATCGTAGTTTTCACTGCTCCACTGCAGCTGTGCGTAGGCATGTCCGTCCTGCACGATCATGATCATCGGTGAGGACACATAAGCCTTTCCGCTGCCGCCGGAGAGATCTGCGTTGACAGAATATTCTCCGTCTGCGAGATCGACTTCTGCGGCATAGTCTGCATCGTAGAACGCATCTTCCGCCTGCACGGAGAAGCAGAGCAGACAGCTCAGAAGGATCCACAGGAAAAACGAGGCAGCAGTGCCGGGAATCTGCACGGCATGGTCGTTTGCTTTCATGAAAAATCTCCTTATTCAGTTTTCGTCTTCCGGACAGTCAGACCATCCATAAGACTTTAATAACAACTTTAACAATATAGCACACCGAAAATCGATTGTAAAGATAAGCAGAGGTCAATTAAAAAACTAAATGCAACAGCAGATGTTGCATTTACATCTTGTTTGTG
>JAUNAF010000047.1 GCA_030527715.1 Eubacteriales bacterium | reverse complement strand
GACCTGCCGAATTGACCTGTTTCCATGTTTTCTTCATTTAGGTCACTTTCCTGAGCCTGTTGAATTGACCTATTTCAAACTTTCTTCGATTTAGGTCACTTTCTTGCTGGAATTTCTTGACCTGTTTGTCCATTTTCTCGATATCGGTCAATTCCCTGCCGAGATTTCATGACCTGTTTCCAACTTTTCCCGATTTAGATCAATTTCTGAGCCAGTCGAATTGAACTGTTTCCAACTTTCCTCGATTTAGGTCAATTTCCTGAAATAATGCTGCCCTCAGCAATAGGATACAAAACACAGGAGGGGCAATTCGAACTTTCGAATTGCCCCTCCTCCTTACATTGATCTATAAATCGATTATTTTCCTCTCACCTCTACGAATCTCGCACGGTTCATCAGCGGATGTTCCAGACGGATGGCTCCTTTTTTCGGGCAGACCATCACGCAGGCACCACAGTAGTAGCATTCTCCCGGATACATCACGATCGGATGTTCTCCCTTTTTCTCAGACGGGAGCAGAATATCGCACTGACAGACTTCTGCACAGCGATTGCAGCCGATGCACTTTTCCTGATCGTAGATGATCGGACGCACACTGCTCGGTACAGGGGTTACGCTGATCGATACCTTTTTCAGTTCTTCCCAGTTCATCGCTTCACCTCCATGTAGTCTGCATTACGCTTCTCGTACTCTTCCTTAAGATCTCCGAAGAAGTCCAGTCTCTCGCTTCTGGTCTTCACCTGTCCGTCTTCTTTTCGGATCACGATATGTCTGCGGTCCTCCTCCGGATCCATCGCTGTAAAGTCGCTTCTCATAAAGTGCAGCGGCTCTGAGGAGCTCTTTCTTGCCAGAGATGCCTCGATCACGAGCTGTGCCACGGTGAGAATATCCAGTGCCTCATGGATACGCATCAGATCATGCGGGTTGGAGGCGGTCAGTCTGGGAACATACTCCTTCTCGTATTCCTGCAGAAGATCTCTGCCCTCTCTGAGCAGATCATCGCACTTGACACCGCCGCAGTAATTCTGCATGGCCTTGGCGATCGCACTGCAGAGTTCCTTCCAGCTCATGCCCTCTTCCTCATCCACCAGAAGCGGCGCATACAGTCTGTCTCGCTCTGCCTCCACATCCTTCATCTCAAAGGACGGAAGCTCCGTCTGACATGCATGATCACTTGCCTTTCTTCCGGCATAATATCCGGTCGCGCTCGCAAATCCGGCACAGTCTGACGCATAGAGCTGATCTCCTGCTGCATAGATTCCGTCAATATTCGTCTTCAGATCCCAGTCGTGCATCAGTCCGCCCGGTGCACCGAAGAACTGTCTCTCCTGCTCCAGGAAATTCGCGGACTGCCAGCCGGTTCCATAGCTCTGCAGCATATGCTTCTCAGGATCAAATCCGCGTTCCGTGTAGTTCTGGAAAATCGGGATCTTTGTCTTTGCCTCTTCACCGACCATCATACCCCAGATGACCTTTCGCTCCATCTCATTCATCCGGCTCAGATCCGCGAAGAACGGCAGCTGATAGCCGCGCTTCATCAGCTCTTCGAACTCCAGAGTCTCCGGTCCGCGGTATTCATATTTGGGATTGTCGATCACACCGCCCTTCAAGAAGAACTTCTGCCCCTTTGCCGGATAGTAACGCTCAGACACCGTCTTCAGTTCCTTTCCGTCACGGTCCACGTAGGGGATCTCCACTCCTCTGGCATCGACCATCGTCGCAGCATACCAGGTATTGTGGTTGTTTCCGGCACCATACGGAGGAAAGCTTCTTCCCGCTGCAGAGAATTCCGCGCGGACAGTCTTTTCCATCAGTGTAAATTCCATGCCGGCTCTCCAGCCCATCGCATGGCCGCTGCCGATGCTCTGGAACGGGCGGAACTCGGCAAGACCCGGTGTATCCGCATTGAACAGCCAGACTCTGGCAGGTCTGGACATGCATAATACCGTTGCCTTTGCTCTGGCAATGATAAATTTTCCGGTGTGTACATTCATGCCCATCGCACCTGCGCCGACCAGCGTTTCACCGTCTCTGTTCACCAGAAGCGCCGTCGCCTCTGTACGGTTTAAAACGGTCACACCGAGTCTTTTCAGCTCCTTTGCCAGCGCCGGCTTGAAGGTGGAACCCCACACACGGAGAGTAAATTTATTTTCATAGTCGTAGGCAAACATCAGCTTCGTCTCATCATCACGAAACTCCGCTCCCATAAATTCGTCCTCGGTATCACGGATCTTTCCGCCAAAGCTCTCGAGATCCAGAAGTCTGTCATAGCCCTCACGACACTCGATATAGTGGGCAATTCCGTTGCTGTACCAGTCCTGCTCATTTACGTAGGCATTCGCGATCTCCTCCGGAGTCACTTTGGAGCACGGATTGGTGCAGGCACTCTCCCAGTGGTCAAATCCGGTACCGGCACTTCCGCTCTTCTCCACGGCTCCCTTCTCCATCAGAATCACCTTCTGCCCTCTTCTGGCTGCCGCGATCGCAGCAAAACAGCCGGACAGACCGCCGCCGAGCACAAGGACATCCGCTGTCAGTTCTTCACTTTGGCCAAGCTCATTTTCATACGGCCAGCTATAATTTTTCATCGTCATTTCCTCTTATGAATACTCTCTGTTCTGACACAGGGCTGCGGAATAGTGATGATCTCCCACTTCCCTTAGTTTCATCTCCTGCACTCTGCACACCTCGGTAGCCCTCGGACAGCGAGGTGCAAACCGACAGCCCTTTCCCGGATTGATTGGAGTGGATACCTCGCCCTGAAGCAGCGTTCTTCTCTTGTGCTTTGACTCAATGCTCGGGATTGGAATGGCAGCCAGCAGTGCTTCCGTGTACGGATGTGCCGGTGAATCAAACACTGCCTGCGACGGTCCCATCTCCACGCACTGTCCAAGATACATGACCATGATCTCGTCAGAAATATGCTTTACCACAGACAGGTCGTGCGTGATAAACAGGTAGGTCAGATCCCGCTGCTCCTGCAGATCCATCAGCAGATTCAGGATCTGTGCCTGGATCGACACATCAAGTGCGGATACCGGCTCATCGCAGACCACAAACTCCGGGTCCAGTACCAGTGCTCTCGCCACACCGATACGCTGGCGCCGTCCTCCGTCCAGCTCATGCGGATAGGACATGGAAAGTCTCTGGGACAGCCCCACCGTCTCCATGATCTCATCCACCTTTTCATCGATCTCTCTTCGACTTCTGCAGATCTTGTTCACGATCAGCGGCTCCGCGATCAGCTGACGCACGGTCATGCGTCCATTCAGACTGGAATACGGATCCTGAAAGATCATCTGCATCTTCGGTCGGATCTCCTTCATCCGGCGCTTGTCTGCCTTCAGGATATCCTGTCCCTGAAACCAGATCTCTCCGGAGGTCGCCTCATGAAGACGGAGGATCGTCCGGCCGAGCGTAGACTTTCCGCAGCCGCTCTCTCCCACGACACCGATGGTCTTGCCCTTCGGGATCTTAAAGGACAGATCATCCACTGCGTGGAGCATTCCGGCTCCGGTTCGAAAATATTTTTTGAGATTCCTGATCTCCAGTAATGTCTCTCCCATCAGTCTTCCTCCCCTGCAAACGGCTGACCTTCAAAATAACAGCGCACCAGATGGCCATGGTCATTCTGTACAGGTGCCTTGGTTGTCCTGCAGATCTCCTGACAGTATCTGCAGCGCTCAGCGAATGCACAGCCTTCCGGCAGCTGCGTCGGATCCGGCATCAGTCCCTCGATCGGCTGAAGCCTGCGCGCAGATCTGGTCAGACTCGGAATAGAGCCGAACAGACCGACCGTGTACGGATGGTGTCTGTCACCGGTAAAGATATCCTCCAGTGTTCCGTACTCCACGATCTCACCCGCATACATGACTGCCACCTTGTCACAGGTCTCCGCAACGATTCCCAGATCATGGGTGATCATCATGACCGCCGTTTTGTACTTTCTCTGCAGTTCACAGATCATCGACAGGATCTGTGCCTGGATCGTCACATCCAGAGCCGTCGTCGGCTCGTCCGCGATCAGCAGGGACGGATCATTGATCAGCGCCATCGCGATCACGACTCTCTGGCGCATGCCTCCCGAAAACTGATACGGGTATTCTTTCTTTCTCTCCTTTGGGATTCCGACCAGCTCCAGTGTCTCATCCACCTTCGCCTCGATCTCTTCCCTGGTCAGATGCTTAGCATTGTGCAGCTGCAGAGTCTCTGCGATCTGATCTCCGACACACAGGACCGGATTCAGCGCTGTCATCGGATCCTGAAAGATCATTGAAATAGAGGATCCGCGTATGCCGAGCATCTCCTTTTTTCCGCACTGAAGAAGATCCTTTCCCTCATAGTACACATTTCCGGAGGTAATCTTCGCTGTACGCTTTGGCAGCAGCCCCATGATACCGAGCGCGGTCGTCGTCTTTCCGGCGCCGGTTTCTCCGACCAGACCGAGGGTCTCCCCCTGATTCAGGGAGAAGGTCACATGATTTACGGCATGCACCGTCTCCAGATCTGTCTGATATGCAATGCTGAGGTCCTTCACCTCCAGCAGCTTCTTCTCATCACTCATGTCACTCCTCCTCAGTCTTTCAGTTTCGGATCAAGGGCATCGGTCAGACCGTCTCCGACCAGATTGAAGGCCATGGAGGTCAGAATGATAAAGATACCCGGGAAAAACAGCATATACGGAGCAGTAAACAGATAACTCTGTGCGTTGGAAAGCAGTGCGCCCCACTCCGGTCTCGGAGGCTGGATACCCATTCCGATAAAGCTCAGTCCTGCTGCTGACAGAATCATATCAGAGATCATCATCGTCGTATTTACAATGATCGGTCCCATGGCATTCGGCAGCACGTAGCGGAAAATGATTCTCGCATTGCTTGTTCCGTAGGACCTTGCCGCCTCCACATAATCCTGCTCCGCAACAGTGATCACCACTGAACGGATCAGTCTGACGGTTCCCGGAATACAGGAGATCGTCATCGCGATGATCAGATTTCTCAGAGTCTTTCCCAGAGCAGCTACCACTGCCAGGGAGAGCAGGATCGGCGGAATACAGGTGAAAATATCGATCAGACGCATGATGATGTTGTCCACCATGCCTCCGAAATATGCTGCGCTTGCTCCGAGTGTCGCACCGACCAGCAGTGCGAGGAGGGATGTCGTCACGCCGACCATCAGGGAATTGCGGGAGCCGTGTACGATTCTGGCAAACAGATCTCTTCCCAGTTCGTCCGTACCAAACCAGTGCCTCAGGCTCGGTCCCTGCAGCTTGTCCGCTCCGAGCTGTTCCACACACTTGCTGTACGGCACGATCAGATCCGCAAAAACTGCCATTCCGACAATGACAATAAGAATTACAAGGCCGAGCATCGCCACTTTATTTTTTCTGAATCGACGCCAGAATTCCCCGATCTGAGCTCTGCGTCTGGAAGATGATTTATTCACGATGTCTTCCTCCGTTCTTATATTTTTCCTTGATTCTCGGATCAATAAAGGCGTAGAGAATATCTACAAGCAGCACGATCATACTGAAAATAAATGCCAGAAACAGTGTCGCACCCATGACCATCGGAATATCCTTCTGGTTGATGGCATTGACCATCAGTCGTCCCATTCCCGGAATGGAAAATACGGTCTCTGCAATGATCGCTCCGCCGAGAGAGGCTCCAAAGCCGGTTCCCAGGGAAGTGACCACCGGAATCATGGCATTGCGCAGTGCGTGTTTCCAGATGATCACACGCTCTGAAGCACCCTTTGCCTGCGCAGTGCGGATATACTCCTGCCGGATCGTTTCCAGCATTGCGGATCGTGTCAGACGCAGAGTTCCCGCCGCACTGGTCAGGGAAACAGTCAGCGTCGGCAGAACAAAATGAGCCAGAGACTCCGCTCCGAATACCGGAAGGAGCTTCAGCCTGATAGAGAAAAACATGATCAGCATCAGTCCGAGCCAGAATCCCGGAATGGAGGCAAACACCAGTGCCACGACCACGCAGATGCGGTCCAGTGTGGAATACTGTCTGACTGCGGAAAAAATTCCGAGCGACACACCGAGGATGGACTGCACGATCATGGAAAGCACTGCCAGCAGCAGAGTATACGGAAATGCCTCCGCGATAAAGGTCCAGACATTTCTTCTGTACTGGTAGGAGATTCCCATATCCTGATGCAGTACCAGATTTTTCATATAGGTAAAGAAACGGATCAGAAACGGCTGATCAAACCCGAATTCATGATTTAATGCAGCGATATTCTCCGGCTTCGCAGTCACACCGAGAATGATCGTTCCCGGATCTCCGGGTGTCAGGGAAAGAATGGCAAACACGAGGAAGGCCACTCCGAACAGCACCGGGATCATGTAGAGAATTCGCTTAACTACAAACTTTGTCATCGTATACCTCTCTGAACGCTCATAAAGGGGCTGATATACAGCCCCTTTGTCAAGCAACTCCTGTTATCTTTCGTTGTCTTATTCGTTCCAGGCAAAATCATGCAGGTAGTAGTCTCCCTCCAGAACAAAATCTGTCACTGTCAGATTTGCATCATATGCGTACAGCTCCAGCGGATTTGCAATGATCGCATAGACTGCCTCATCCTGTGCCTTTGTGAAGATCTGGTTGTAGAGCTCCAGTCTCTTCTCATCGCTGTTCTCCACTCTTGCCTGTGCAAACAGATCATCCATCTCAGCATCGCTGTATCTTGCATTGTTTGCAGTTCCGATATAATCAGAGGTAAATGCCATCTCCAGCATCTGGGTATCTCCGTCCAGAGTCATCTCCAGTGCGCAGAGGTCGTAGTTGCCGCTGGTCAGATCCTGAATATATGCATTGAACTCCTCCACGGAAATATCGCAGTTGAGTCCGACTGCAGCCAGATCTGCCTGAAGCACGGTCGCCAGATTGGAATACTTGTCCGCACAGAGAATCGTTCCGAGGTTTGTTCCTTCCTCCACGCCTGCCTCAGCCAGAAGCTCTTTTGCCTTTTCCGGATCGTAGGTGTACTGCGGCTGCTCGTCGCTGTAACCGAATCTGGTCTTTGCACAGATGTTGGAATTTTCCTCAGCCTCATTGTCATAGACAACACTCACGATGTTCTCTCTGTTGATCGCATAGTTGATCGCCTGTCTCACCTTCACATCGTTGAACGGCTCTTTCTCTGTATTCATGGACAGGAAGGAGAAGCCTGAGGTCGGAACCTCCTCGATCGTGATCGTCGGCATTGCCTGAAGCTGTGCCAGATCAGACGCCTGGATCTGTGCGAATCCGATATCACCGCTCATCAGAGCGATAGAAGCCGTGTTCGGAACAACGCTGAAGGTAACATTCTTGATCGGAGCAGCTCCGCGATAGTAATCCTCGTAAGCCTCCAGCTCGATGGAACTTCCGATCGCATGGCTGACAAATTTGTAAGCACCGCTGCCGAGAGGCTGGTTAGCAAAGGTATCCTCATCCACAGAATCATGATATGCCTTGGATGCGATATGCTGTCTGGAGACATCCTCCAGGAACGGAGAATACGGATTTGCAAGTGTGATCACAACGGTCTTCTCGTCCGGTGCCTCAACACTGGCGATCTCTGCCATGGAAGACTGGTACTCAGACTGTGCATACAGCTCGATGGAAAACTTCGCATCCTCACTTGTGATCGCAGAACCGTCATGGAAGGTCGCACCGTCTCTGAGATGGAAGGTATAGGTCAGTCCGTCCTCACTGATCTCAAAGCTCTCTGCAAGACGCGGTTCCGGATCAGACTGTCCGTCTCTTGCGTAGAAGATCAGTGTGTCATAGATCTGATTTTCGATATTAAGCTCGGAAGTGGTCGTCCAGTCTGACGGATGCAGTGTGTTCACATCTGCGTCTATCGCGATCTTCAGATCTTCCTTTCCTGCTGCCATTGCGGTGGTGCTCATCAGCAGACTCAGTCCCATTGCTGCCAGAATTCTCAGACTCTTTTTCATCCTGTTTTCTCCTTTTCATATATTATGAGGGCAGGTGCAAAAACATCTGTCCCAATCTTTCCTTTGGTTAACTGAAGGTATATTTTGTGAAGGCTGTCATCAGATCGATGCCTCCCTCAATATCCTTTTTCGCTGCGACGGCACTCTGGGAATGCGGATATCTGGTTGCCACCACGATCCCGCCGACCTTTACACCGGTACCGGACAGGTTGATACTGGAGGCATCCGTACCTCCCTTATCGATCACCTCACGCTGCCAGTCGATCCCATGCTCTCTGCAGCACTGCTCCATCACTTCAATTACCATTTCATCACAGACAACCGACGGATCGCAGATCTTGATGCCCACTCCCTTATTCAGAGTATTGCTGCCCTCAAGATCACACGGATAATCATGTGCCGGTGTAATATCCACTGCAATGCCGATGTCCGGCCGGATCGCCTCCGCTGCTGCCTTGGAACCTCTGCATCCCAGCTCCTCCTGAACACCGAAGACATAATACACATCATTCGGACCGGTTCCGTCATTCTCACGGAGTGCCTCGATCAGCTGATAGCAGCCGATACGGTCATCGAGGGTCTTCGCACAGACTCTGTCATTTGCCAGCTGCATATACGGACCGAAGTAGCCGCAGCAGTCTCCGAGCTTCACGTATTTCTCCGCCTCTTCTCTGCTGGAAGCTCCGATATCCACAAAGAGCTTGCCGACATTGTTGTGAGCATCTTCCAGAGCTCCGTAGCAGCCGATCACACCCTGCACGCCGTTTTTGAATACGACACGGCTGTTGTATGCGCTTGCAGTCCAGTTCCATCCCATGTTGCAGACACGCAGAAGACCATCGCTCTCGATCTTCTTGACCATAAATCCGATCTCGTCCATATGGGCGATCATCATGATCTTTTTGCCCTCTCCTCTGCCCTTTTTCAGGGCGATCAGATTGCCGATCGCATCTGTCCACATTTCATCTGCCAGACCGGTGATCTCTTTCTCAATATAGGCTCTGACCAGGCTTTCATATCCTGCAACTCCCCAGAGCTGAGTCAGCTCTTCCAGTAACTTTTCGTTTCTCATCTTGTCTCAACTTCTTTCTGTTTCACTTTAGTCCATTGCACTTTAACACTTTAATGCTATTATAGAATACTATTGCCTTTTTCGCAACCTGCAAAAGCAAAAAAGCACGCCTCACAGGGCATGCAGCATGGTAAAGCGGATATTCCTGCTTGACACAGTTATTCCGTAAATATATGATATTGGAGTGGATTTTTGCGATCCTCATCGCGGAACTGATTTCCGGGGATGTGTCTTCCGCGATCGGCTTTCATCCCTGTCTAAGAAAGGATCATTTTATGTCCGAAAAATCTATTTCACGCAGAAGCTTTCTGAAAGGCACTGCTGCCGCTGCTGCTTCTACTGCAGCATTCAGCCTGTTTGGGGGAAACATGCTGGCAAAAGCTGAAGATGCTGCTCAGACCCTTAGCTACACACCGGGTACTTACACCGCAAAAGCACAGGGTCTTTCTTCTGAAGTTACTGTTACCATGACTTTCTCTGAGGATGCTATCACAGAGACCATCATCGATGTTTCCGGCGAGACTTCCGGTATCGGTGCTGAGATCGGCGATACCATGACTGAGCGTATCATGGCTGCTCAGAGCTGCAATGTGGATGGTGTTTCCGGTGCTACCGTTTCCTCAAACGCCGTTAAGACCGCTGTAGCAGACTGTATGTCTCAGGCTTCCGGTCAGACTGTTACTGTTTCCATGGCTGTAGATGCCAGCGAGAATGCTGACGAGATCGTGATCACCGACACTGTTGATGCAGATGCTGTTGTCATCGGCTGCGGTGCTGCAGGTATCCATGCTGCTCTGACTCTGCAGGCAGCAGGCGTTAAGACCATCATTCTTGAGAAGGGTGCAAACGCAGGTATCTCCAATGGTGCGATCGCAGGCGGCCCGGCTCTTGCTGAGACCCGTGTACAGGAAGCTGAGGGCGAGACCGTTTCTCAGGAGACTCTGTACAAAGCACAGTACAATTTCTCCAACGGAACTATCAACGCTCCGCTGATGCGCAAGTGCGTAGCTGCAGGTGAGCGTGTTGTATCCAACTTCATGGATAACGGTGTCAACATGGGACTGCGCCGCGATGCTTATGGCGTAGGTTTCCGTGCCCGCCACAATTTCCAGGATGCTGAGGGTGTTCAGCAGAAGGGTCTGGATCGTTTCGGACCGCTGGTTGACAAATTCGAGAGCGACGGCGGTCAGCTGGTAGTAAACGCTGAGGCGATCAAGCTTGTTATGGACGGCGATGCTGTTACCGGCGTCATCGTTCGCAGCACTGAGGACAAGACCTGCACACAGTACAATGCCAAGGCTGTTCTGGTAGCAACCGGCGGTTATGCAATGAATGAGGGTATGATCAAGGAGCACTTCGGTGATATCAACGTAATGTACCTCGGATCTTCTCTCTCTGACGGTAAGGGCTATGAGATGGTTATCGAGGCCGGCGGTGTAGCTGACCGCAACTGGGCTCTTTGCTGCAACGAGTTCGGCGGTGCCAACTTCAAGATGAGCAAGACCGGTTATGCTTCTGTTCGTTCCAACGACGCTCAGCGCTATGCTGTATACGGTGCTCTGATGGTCAATGCCAACGGTGAGCGTTTCATGGACGAGCATTATCTGTCTGACCGTCCGCTGGCACTCGGCGGTGAAATGTCCCTGCGTGAGGGTCGTTACTATGCTGTAGTTGATCAGACCATGTATGATCAGTGCCGCGATGAGGGTATCCTTGCTTACTTCGGCAATCCGGAAGACTGGTATGTCGGAGGCACAGGCTACACTGAGGAAGTGCAGGCAAACATTGACGAGCATATGGCTCAGGCAATCGAAGAGGGATGGGCTGTCAAAGGCACTCTCGCAGAGTGTGCAGAGTTCTTCGGCATGAAGAATCTCGAGAAGACTGTAGAGGAGTACAACGCACTGTGCGAAGCAGGTGAGGATACGCAGTTCTACAAGCCGGCTTATCTGCTGCACAGCCTGAATCCGGATGAGACCTTCTATGTGGTTGAGTACGAACCGAGCTGCTGGAGCACCTTCGGTGGTGTAAAGACTGATGCTTACTGCCGTGCTCTGCGTGCGGATCAGTCCGTGATCCCGGGTCTGTATGTCGCAGGTATCGACAACGGTTCTCTGTATGCAAGCCCGTATTTTGAGAATGAGGGTGCCAGCCTCGGAACCGCATATACCAGCGGTGTCGTAGCAGGTGACTGCATCCTTGCAGATCTGAATGCATAAAATTTGAATGCTTTCATAAAACAATAGATGCACGCTCCGCGAACATTCTATTGTCATGAATCATAACCAACCTTCCAAAAGGTGGTTTGCACAAGGGCTATAAGCCCAATGCTTACTTGGCCAGCGTCTCAAGGCGCTGGCTTTCTCTTTTACACTTAACTTATCCATTGCAATATCGTGCTTTTCCTGATCTTGAATATATTTCTTGATGGTGGCCTCATTTAATCCCACTGTACTGACATTATATCCTTCTGCCCAGAAATGACGATTTCCAAACAATAGAATGCACGCTCCGCGAACATTCTATTGTCATGAACAAAAAAGCGCCTGCCCCTCTGGTGGAACAGACGCTTATCTATTACAGCTTATTTTTTCACTTTTATTTTCAAAACATTAGACCAGGAAGAGCAGTACTGTTTGCTGCCCACGTTTTTATAAGTTCTTACCCTGACATAATATTTCTTCTTTGCTTTCAACCCTTTAACAGTAACAGATGTCTTGGATCTAGATTTTACAATAGACGTCTTAGTTGCTGCTTTGCCGAACTTCTTGCTGGTGGATACCTGTACTTCATAACCATTAATATCAGATGTGCCCTTCTTCCATGTTACCTTCAGCTTCTTCTTGCCCGGCTTCACGCCTGTAACCCTGACAGCCTCAGGAGCAGAAGCAACAATGTCAAATGTCTTATTCACAGAGCCTTCATAGGAAGCACCCTTAAATGTGACAGATACGGTGGCCTTTCCGACATTCGTATTATTTGAATAAGTCACATTGTAGTTACTTGCTGAAACAATGTTTCCATTTCCGTCAGTAACTGTTACCGCCGGAGTGATACTCCTACCGGTGTAGGTATATACGGTATTACTCAGTTTAATATCTGAAATTTTAGATATAATAGTTGTGCCAGTAATGTTGCCGCACTTCGTGCATCTTTTTACAGTGCTACCGTCTTTACCATTCGAAGCTTTGGTAATGGTTGTTGATCCCGCAGAATGATTGCCAAGATCATAGATCTCATAGCTCTTGATAAATTTATACGTCTTCCATTCAGTTAATGATGACCAGGCGCAAAGCGTATACTCACCATTTTCAGTAATGTTGTAGATATCATTGGCAGAGGTTATTCCCGAATGGGTGTGATCATTATTGACATTAAATGTAGGTACAATTTCATTTCGAACTTGCGTTGATGTACCAAATATTTTTGACTCTACTGTTAATGTTTTACTTGAACAATCTACAGAAGAAAGGCTGTCAGTAAAAAATTTACTATTTGGCAGGAAATACATATATGCTGAATAAGGTGTTCTATCTTCCGGAGCCTTAATATAATATGTCCCTGCATCAAGATAGTATTTTAATAATGTCCCACCTTCATTGTGATAATTTTTCTCATAGCTAATCCTTGATATTGTCGAATTAAAAGATGAACTGGCACTAATATCAATATATAACCATTTAAACTCCACCGTTTCATAAAAGAGAACCCATCCACGCTCCGGGATGGTAAATGTGTAATAATAATATGTGGCGGGAAATGCATCACCAACCTCATATATCAACCCAGTCTCTTTATGAACATTATCCATTATCTCATTCGGTCTGCTAATTGTCAGCGGGTTTACTTTTGTTGCCGCAGCATTTGCCTGGATCACATTCATTGGCAGAATAAGCAGCAAGCTCAACAAAGCTACTCGCATGAATTTTTGCAAAACTTGTTTTGATCTTTCTTTCATATCTCTCCTCCTTATCATTTAGGGCAAAATAGTTAATTTAATTATACCCCCCAGAAATTTGTCAATAAATTCAGATAATTCCAGCTGTTCCATCAACAACTTCAGCAAAAAACAGTCTGCTACACTTGCTCTCTAATAATTCTCAGACTCTTTCTCAGTATTTTAATTCATCAATATTACTAAATAGATATGGCTACCCCACAGGACGCATGAGAATGAGAAAACCAGAACACAAATGTAGATTGTTAGTATTGATGATCTTGTGCCTCAAAATCATTTGCTTCGGATTATTGAAGAGGCTATCGATAATGGCTGGATCCTGAGATTTACCGTAAATCCCGGAAATGAACATGATAGTCGAACGTTCAAAGGGTTGGCTATAAAGAATATATGGAGACTTGTGAGGACATACGTCATACAATTGGGATGAAAGAACTGTATTCACATCGAAAGGAAACGATAGAATGAATCTTTGGAACAGCAAAAGAAACCCATGGATTTCGATATACGCAAATGTATGGTAAAGCGAGGATGACGATGAAGGCCGCGCTTACATTTGCATACATGAATTTAAAGAAACTGGCAAAAATACAGCAAGAATGGAAGTTAAAAGTGGTCTAGATACAGGTCGTCTTTTACTTATAATTTTAAAAAATACAGAAAAGCAGGTGTGAGAAACCATTCTCACACCCACTTTGTCTACAATCTGAGCCCCGGCATAAGCCGGGGCTGTTGTTCTTTTACTGTTATTTATTTCTCAGTTTTTGTGCTCTTCTTTGCTGCTGTCTTTTTTACTGCAGTCTTTTTTGCAGGAGCCTTTTTCTCAGCTGCCGTCTTCTTAGCTGCCGGAGCTTTCTTCTCTGCAGCTTCCTTCGGTGCGCGCTTTGTGTACTTGAATACAGCTACGCCGTAAGCCGGAAGCGGATACTCGATACGATACGGAAGTCCGTCGCACTCATCCTTCTTCGCACGATAGCTGGTCGGACGCTCTGCACCGGTTCCGCCGAACTGCTCCTCATCACTGTTCAGAACCAGCTTGTAAGTACCGGACTGCGGAACACCTACACAGTAATCCTCACGTGCAACCGGTGTAAAGTTCAGTACAAATACGAGGTTGCTCTTCTGATCCTCAGAATGACGGATGAAGCTGAAGATACTTCTGGAGCAGTCATCTGCATTGATCCACTGGAAGCCCTCCCAGGACTGATCCAGTCCGTAAAGTGCAGCATCGCTCTTGTAGAGATGCAGCAGTGCTTTTACGAAATTCTGAAGCTGCTGATGCTTCTGCTCACCCAGCAGATACCAGTCAAGCTCACGAGCCTCACTCCACTCCTGGAACTGTGCGAAATCCTGTCCCATGAAGAGCAGCTTCTTGCCCGGGTGACCGATCATGTAGCTGTAACCCACCTTCAGGTTTGCAAATTTATCATCATAGAGACCCGGCATCTTATTGATCATGGAGCACTTCAGGTGTACTACCTCATCGTGAGAGAGCACCAGTACGAAACGCTCTGAGAATGCGTAGGTCAGGGAGAAGGTCATACGGTTGTGATTGTGGCTTCTGAAGTACGGATCCAGCTTCATGTAATCCAGGAAGTCGTGCATCCATCCCATGTTCCACTTCATGGTAAATCCAAGACCGTCGTCCTCCGGAGCTCCGGTAACCTTCGGCCATGCGGTGGACTCCTCTGCGATCATCATCATACCCGGATTTCTTCCGGTGATAACGCTGTTGAGGTGCTTGAAGAACTCCACAGCCTCCAGGTTCTTGTTCTCGCCATACTTGTTCGGAACCCATTCGCCTGCATTTCTGCCGTAGTCCAGATACAGCATGGATGCAACTGCATCCACGCGCAGTCCGTCGATGTGCAGATGCTCTACCCAGTAAAGTGCATTTGCGATCAGGAAGTTCTTGATCTCATTCTTCTCGTAGTTGAAGATCTTTGTGCCCCACTCCGGATGCTCGCCTTTGCGTCTGTCCTCATACTCGAACAGCGGCTGTCCGTCAAACTCAGCCAGTCCGCACGCATCCTTCGGGAAGTGTGCCGGTACCCAGTCGAGGATGATACCGATGCCGTTCTTATGCAGATAGTTTACCATGTACGCAAAATCCTCTACGGTACCGTAGCGGGCTGTCGGTGCATAGTAACCGGTCACCTGATATCCCCAGGAACCGTCAAACGGATGCTCTGCAATACCCATCAGCTCTACATGGGTGTAACCCATATCCTTCACATAGGCAGTCAGGCTCTGTGCGATCTCACGGTAATTGTAGAAACCGTCCGGATTTTCATCTGTAGCCGGATGCTTTTTCCAGGAACCCGGATGTACCTCGTAAATAGAAACCGGCATCTGATCCGGATTCTGCGCTCTGCGCTTCTTCATCCAGGTACCGTCGGACCATTTCAGATTCTCGATATCTGCAACCTTTGAAGCGGTGCCAGGGCGAAGCTCTGAACCGTTGGCGAACGGATCTGCCTTGTACAGTTTGCGTCCGTCGCGGGTAGTAATCATATACTTGTACAGCTCGCCGACGCCAAGTCCCGGAACGAACAGCTCATAGATGCCGAGCGGCTCCAGGCGTGTCATCGGATGAGACTCCTCACTCCAGCCGTTGAAATCACCTACCAGATGAACCTCGGCAGCATGCGGTGCCCAGACAGCAAAGTAAACACCCTTTTTGCCATCGATCACCGTCGGATGCGCTCCCATCTTATGGTAGATATCATAATGCGTTCCCTGTCCAAAATAATACTGATCCAGTTCTCCGATACGAATATCTGTCGTACTCATTTTTTCCCCCTTTAAGAAGTATCCCTTTTTCACTCACTCTTTCAGATCCTGATTTCGTTCAAAACCCGTAACTGTTCAGTACCCTCACAGTCACGATCTCAAATCCATGCATAATTCGCTTTCAGCGAATGGATTTGAGCCTTGATTCATGTTCT
Source organism: Eubacteriales bacterium (assembly GCA_030527715.1). Taxonomy (GTDB): domain Bacteria; phylum Bacillota; class Clostridia; order Lachnospirales; family Lachnospiraceae; genus Marvinbryantia. The sequence continues at coordinate 2,279 of JAUNAF010000047.1, read as the reverse complement.
TTCGGTCTCAGCAGCAAGTGCTTCGACCTGTTCTGAATAATTACCAAAACCCTACTGTATATTATAATCAAAGTTTCCTGTAAATCAAAGTTTTTTTTCCTGCTTCTGTGCTAAATCCTGAAAATTCTGCTCTCTGCAGGCTTCACTTCGATGTTGATGCGTCCATTCTCAACATTCATCTTTTCTCCTGTAGTCAGATCGGTGACTTCACCGCCGACCGGAACCGGAATGGACATCCATGCTGCGTTGTCATCATTGTTCACTGCCACGATCATCGCACGGTTTCCGAGAATTCTCGCAAACGCATACTGACGGTTGGTCAGCAGCAGCTCACGGTAGACACCCTCCGCAAGAATATCATTGTCCCTGCGAATGCTGCCAAGCCACTGAATATGCTTTGTCAGTTCCGGATGTGCATTTTCTGCCTTGCATTTTTCCAGAACCAGACGCGGGCGCATCGGATCATCGTTGCCGCCCTCTTTGCGGCCCTCGATTCCCCACTCACCTCCATAGTAGATGGAAGGAATGCCCGGAAGTGTATACATCAGCGTATAGACCGGGAAGACATGCTGCTTGTTGTTCAGCTTGGACATGATACGGTCCACATCGTGATTCTCCACGAAGGTGTACAGCTTTCTGCCGCGGTAGATTCCGCCGTTCTCATCAAACTGTCTGCGGATCGTATGTGCGATCTCAAAATAATTGTGGTCGTTGTGTCCGGAATACAGTCCCTTATGCAGCTCATAATTGGTCACGGAGTGCAGCACATCGTCATTTGCCCAGCGTGCGTAATCTCCGTGGATCACCTCACCCATCAGCCAGAAATCCGGCTTCTCCTGTGCGGTCATCCAGCGCATCTCCTTCATGAAGTCGAACTCCAGGCAGTCCGCGCAGTCAAGGCGGATGCCGTCGATATCAAACTCACGGATCCAGAAACGGATCACATCAAACAGGTAATCCTTCACTGCTCTCTCGTAGAGATTCAAGTTTACCAGCTCGAAGCAGTTTCTCCATGCCTCATATCCGAAACCGTCGTTGTAATGTGTATTCCATCCGAAATTGATACCCTTGTACCAGCTGCAGTACGGAGAACGCTCGCGGTTCTGCTGAATATCGCGGAATGCAAAGAACTCTCTTCCGGTATGATTGAATACACCGTCTACCACAATGCGGATGCCTGATTCATGTGCCTTTTTCACAAAGTTCTTAAAATCTTCGTTGTCACCCAGTCTGCGGTCCACCACTTTATAGTCTCTTGTATCATAACCGTGTGTGGTCGACTCAAACAGCGGTCCGATATAGATCGCTGTCACACCGAGCTCCTGCAGATGCGGCAGCCAGTCCATCAGCTCATGAAAGCGATGCACGACCTCTCCGCCGTCATTCACCTTCGGTGCTCCGGTCAGGCCAAGCGGATACATATGATAAAAGACTGCCTCTTCGTACCATTTACTCATTTTTTCATATCTCCCTTGCTTCTTTTTGCTGCCCCTGCAGGCAGTCATCCAGTTTTTCTGTCCTCTCCATCAGGAATAGATGCCGTGCATAAACTGATGGATCAGTCCTCTCTTTTCGTCTTCCGTTACTGTTCTCTGTTCCGTCTCGTAGGACAGCATCATCAGATACTGAAACAGCAGACCGATGAATCCGGTCGCAAACTGTCTCTGTCTGCCATGCATATTTCCAAGATGACTGCTCGCCTGCTCAAACACCTGAACACCCAGCTCAAAAATTTCGTCCGCATAGGGCTTTACCACTGAAAATGTCTCATTTTCTCTCGGTGAATAGCAGAGATTCATCAGGAAAAGAAATGCCATACGATTCTCGTTTGCCGTATCGATCACGACGGTCGCAAAATCGTACAGGGTCTGTGTCAGATCCCCGTGATATTCTGCAGCCCGGCGCAGTTCTGTATAAAATCCGGCAAGCTTTGTCTCCAGAAGACTGCTCAGCAGTCCCAGCTTGCTGCCGAAATAGTGATAGAGTGTCGGTTTTGTTACCCCGGCGGTCTCACAGATCTCCTGAATTCCCACAGCATCATAGCCGCGTCGGTAAAACAGGTTCAGCGCGCAGGTAAGGATTTTTTCGCGGTTATCCATTTTCGCCCCCATTCTTATTTGTCTATGTTCTACAGCTTCTTGTATTTCCCTTAAACATAAAAAGAGTATACCGAATGGTATACTCTTTGTCAAGCATTTAAAACATCCTTTGACGGACTTGTCTGTCTAGTCATCAACCACCAGTTCAACTGGTGGTTTGATTTTGCCCCTCCAAAGGGG
>JAUNAF010000046.1 GCA_030527715.1 Eubacteriales bacterium | reverse complement strand
GCATCCGTTGAGTTAAGTGCAGCACTGTTTGTAATATACTGACTGACTTCTCCGGCGCTGGCCGGGAAATTATTTACAATGTAAGCGAATGTCTTGTCTGCGTTCGCAGTATCTCCCTGATTGTAGTAAGCAAATCCAAGATAGTACCATGCATCATACTGGGTAGCATCGGTCTCAGTCGCCTCTTTCAGCTTTTCAGCAGCTGTCGCGTAATTTCCGGAAGCGTATGCTGTAGTTCCCTCTGTATAAAGGTTGGAATATACCGTTGACTTTACACTGTTCATCAGCAGATCATACAGTGTCTTGGCACTGTCCGTCAGAGAATCTGCCTTGATATCCGCCATAGCAGAAGCAGTTCCTGTCTGATTTCCGCTCAGGAATTCCGATGCTGCTTTCAAAAGACTGTCATAGCTCTGAGCCTTGGTATTTGCAGAATCTGCAGTACTGTTTGCCGCATCCACCTGTGCCTGGTATTCATCGATCTTTGCCTGCAGACTGTCGATCTGCGAGGTTGAGGCAGCCAGCTTGGTATTTGCATCCGTCACCTGCGCACTTGCCTGCTGGTTGATCTTTCTGGTATTTGCAGGAATCGCAAGAAACCAGACGACTGCAGCACCAAGCAGAAAACCGAGAAAGATATTCAAAAAGGTTGCCGCCGTTGAACTGTCTCGGAAGGTGGTCGGTTGAATGACCGTATCATTTCCATTCATGTAGGTCAAAGGTCCTAAAATCTTCGGCACCTTCTCTTCCGCATCTGTCTTCTTTCGGAATCGTTTTGTCTTGGTATTCAGATTTGTGCCAACACCGGTAGCCTCCTCCACTTCATGAAGATAGCGCAGGGTCATTGTGTTGGTGGTATCGATCTGAGCAGCCTTCTTCAGCACCTTTCTCGCCTTCTCATACTCCTGATCCTTTAAATAGATCAGAGCCAGAAGGTGATATCCCTTGATCAGATTCGGATTCTGAGCCAGTACCTTTTTTAACTGGATCAGAGCCATATCCTCATCATGCTGCTTACAGTAATCCAACGCCTGATTATATTTACGAATGGTCTGATTAATCATATCCAGTTTGTTCTTATTCTCCTGAAGCTTGGAGATATAAAAGTTTGCCGGATTGTTTTCCGGGACAGTATTGTTACTGATGACCCATTCACTCAAAGCGGCAACTACTTCGCCTGTTTCATAGTAAACCAGGCCAAGAAGATTTCTGGCATCCACATTTTCCTTATTGAATTTCAGACTGCGTTTCAGGCAGGAGATCGCTCCGGAGAGGTCTCTCACGCTGGCTTTTTCCAGACCTTCATTGTAGAGAAGATTGGAAATACGGTTGGTACGTTTCTGAATCGTCACATCCGCGCCACAGCCTGTGCAGTAGTCAATTGAGGAAAGCGGGGTACCGCAATACATACATTTCATGCAGTTTCTCCTATCCTTTGTTATCCAGAAAACTTACTGATTGTCCTGCTTTCTGAAAAAATCTGTTTTCTTGTTTCTCTCCTCCTGAATGATCTCCTTCAGGATATCTGTTACATCTGTGAATTCTCTCTTATAAATGGCATCCTCTGCCTCATTGACATCAAGACTCGGATGAAATTTCTTTAATTCTTCTTCATAATTGATCATGCTTTTACTCCTTTCTGAAGGACAGCCTTTACCTCACCGACCAGATACAGGGAACCGGCACAGAAAAGAAGTCCGTCTCCCTTTTTCTCGCAGGCACAGGCAAATGCATCATCTATGTCATGCACCACTGTTACAGGAACCTCTGCAGGAAGATACTTCCTGAAAATGGATCCGAGAGTCTCCGCCGGAACGATTCTGCTTCCCGCGATCTGCGTTACGACCACCTCTGAGAGTCTGCCTGTTTCACAGATGGTCTGTACCATCTGCTCATAGTTTTTCTCTACGACTGCGGAAAACAGCATGACAACTCTTCGATTCTCCGGAAGACGAACCAGTGTACGGACAAATTCCCGGATACCGTCTTCATTATGCGCGCCATCAACGATAATGCCCGGAAGAACTGTCTCCATACGTCCCTCCCAGTGTGTGTTTGCCAGTGCATGCAGGCGGCAGTCAATGCTGATCGTATGCTCCGGATCAATGACTTCCATTGCCATCAGTGCAAGTGAGCTGTTGGTCACCTGATAGCGCGCAATATAAGGAACTTCTACCGTCTCATCTGCATATGCAGGTATATTCAGATGATATCTGATCCTTGTCTCCTCTTCACTGACGATCTCGACCATATCCTCGTGGAAACCGTATACGTCGGAATTTCGGCGTGCAGCTGTGTCACGGATCACCTGTTCTGCCTCCGGATTATGTCCGTCAAAGACTACCGGAACGCCTTCCTTGATGATTCCAGCCTTTTCAGCTGCGATCAGCGGAATCGTCTCTCCGAGGATCTCGGTGTGATCCAGACTGATGGAAGTGATCACAGAAACCATCGGCTGCTCGACCACATTTGTAGTATCCAGACGTCCGCCAAGACCGGTCTCAAGAACCACATATTCTACTTCCGCATCACGGAAAATCACCATTGCAACTGCAAAAAGGATCTCAAAGTACGTCGGATGGAAAAATCCGTCTCTCTGCATGGCAGTGATCACATCACTGACCTCAAGATATGCCTTCAGAAAGACTTCGTCCGAAACAGGAACATTATTGATCTGAAAACGCTCATTGATTTTTATCAGATGCGGAGAAATAAACAGTCCTGTATGCTTTCCGCCGGCAGCAAGCATGGAAGAAAGGAAAGCACAGACGGAACCTTTTCCGTTTGTACCGGCAACATGGATCACCTTCATCTTTCTCTCCGGTCTGCCCAGACGATTCAGAAGCTCGATGGTATTCTCCGGCTTGTTTTTTGTAGTAAATTTGGGAACACTGTCAATATATGCGACAGCTTCTTCGTATGTCATTTATTTATGCTCCTTACTGCAAATTTTCACAATTAATATCATATCATTTTCATGCATAAAATCAAGTAAAACTATGAGAAACACAATTTGTGAGTATCACAAGCTGTCGAAGTACTCCTCGAATGTATGTCTATGCAAGCACAGCATTCTCATCGCTACTCATATATAAAAAAGAATCAGGATCAATTCTTTCGAACTGATCCTGAATAACTTGTAATACTTAAATAACTTTACTTAAAAATGCTTTCAGACGATCATTCTTCGGATGTGCGAAGAATTCGTCCGGCTTGCCCTCTTCAAGAATCTGTCCATCTGCCATAAACAGAATTCTGTCAGCGACCTCTCTTGCAAAGCCCATCTCATGTGTAACTACGACCATAGTCATATGTTCGTTTGCAAGCTCTCTCATTACGGAAAGAACTTCTCCTACCATCTCCGGATCCAGTGCTGAAGTCGGCTCATCAAAGAGCAGAACTTCCGGTTTCATGCACAGTGCGCGGACAATGGCCACACGCTGCTTCTGACCGCCTGAGAGCTGGCTCGGATAGGCATTTGCTCTGTCACCCAGACCGACACGCTTCAGCAGTTTGATTGCCTCAGCCTCAGCATCAGCCTTGCTGACACCCTGCAGCTTCATCGGTGCAAGGGTCATATTTTTCAGAATGGTCATGTGCGGAAACAGATTGAAATGCTGGAATACCATCCCCATCTTCTGTCTGTGGGTGTTGATATTTACCTTCTGATCCATAAGATCCACTCCGTCAAAATAGATATGTCCGCCGCTCGGATCCTCCAGACGATTCAGGCAGCGAAGAAAGGTACTCTTTCCAGAACCTGATGGTCCAACTACGAAGACAACTTCACCTTTTTTGATCTCTGTGCTGACACCATTTAATGCATGAACGCCTGTGAAGGCCTTCTTTAGATCAACTACTTTAATTAATGCTTCATTAGCGCTCACTGCTTCTCAGCCTCCTCTCCAGCAGATTTACCAGCTTGCTGAATGTGACTACCATTACCAGATAGATGATAGCTACAGCGATCAGCGGCATAAATGCATCATAAGTACGGCTTCTGATAATATCTCCGCCCTTTGTCAGATCCTCCAGTGCAATGTAACCTGCAACAGAAGTCTCCTTCAGTAACACGATAAACTCATTTGCCAGTGCCGGCAGGACATTCTTGAGTGCCTGCGGCAGAATAATGTAGATCATAGTCTGCGGATAGTTGAAGCCAAGGCTTCTTCCTGCCTCAAACTGTCCGTTGTCAATAGACATGATACCGCTTCGAATAATCTCTGCTACATAAGCACCGGAGTTCAAACCGAAAGCCAGAATCGCAACCAGCGTCTTATTGATCGAAACAGAGCCAAAGATGACAAAGTAAATAATCAAAAGCTGGACAACTACAGGCGTACCACGCAGAACTGTCAGATAAATATTGCAGATCACATTCAGAATCTTGAGTTTTTTCGTCTTTTCATACGTAGAACGAACGATCGCAACCAGAAATCCGATCAGGATACCGATGGCTACTGCGCCGAGAGTAACGAGCAATGTCGTCTTTAATCCGTTGGTCAGATATTTCCAACGGTCATCTTTAATAAAATTCAGATAAAATCTATCTGTTAATGCCTGCATATATGGCACCTCTCCCATCTTATCAGTAACCTCCTCTGTAAACAGAGGGGATCATTTCTCCGAGATAAAATTCAAGCCGAGCCGGTAAGCTCGACTTGAATTTAGCATTCTTCTTTTAAGCTGCCTCTGTAGTCTCTTCCTCTGCTGCCTCACTTGCTGCTTCTGAAGCTGCCTCAGTCTCCTCAGCCGCCTCGGTCTCAACTGCCTCAGTCTCTGCAGTCTGCTCGCCGTCGCCGATGTACTTGTTTACCACTGCATCGAACTCACCGTTCTCCTTTAATACAGCCAGTGCATCGTTGATCTTTCCAAGCAGTTCCTCGTTTTCCTTAGCAACTGCGATTGCATATTCTTCCTCAGTGAACGGCTGATCAAGAAGCTTGATTTCCTCGTTCTCATTTACAAATACCTTTGCCGGCTCTCCGTCGATCACAACTGCATCGACCTTGCCCTGCATCAGAGCCTGTACAGCCTCAAAGCCTTTGCTGAAACGCTCAACGCTTGCATCCTCTACATCCTCAACATAGATGTCACCGGTAGTTCCAAGCTGAACACCGATCTTCTTTCCAACCAGATCATCCGGACCGGCGATCTCAGAATCCTCAGCAACGATGATCAGCTGAGAAGCTGAAACATAGCTGTCAGAGAAGCTTACTACCTGCTTACGATCCTCAGTTACAGTGATACCAGCCATAGCGATGTCTGCCTTACCGGACTGAACTGCTGCAAGTACAGAATCAAATGCCATATCCTCGATCTGCAGCTCCATGCCAAGCTCAGAAGCGATCAGTGCTGCAACCTCTGCATCGATACCAACGATATCATCGCCTTCATGGTACTCATACGGCGGGAACTCAGCATTGGTAGCCATAACCAGTGTACCGCCCTCTGCAGTCTTCTCTTCCTCAGCTGCAGTCTCAACAGCTGCAACCTCAGTCATTTCCTCGGTCTCTGCTGCTTCCGTGGTCTCAGCCTCAGCTGCCTCGGTTGTTGCTGCCTCAGTAGCTGCTTCAGTTGTTGCTGCCTCGGTCTCTTTTTTAGCACTGTTTCCGCAAGCGGTAAGGGAAAGAACCATAACGCCTGCAAGTGCTGCTACTACTAATTTCTTCATAAACATTTCCTCCTGTTTTTCTCTTTTCTATCAAAATTTTGTGGGCCGGATTTCTTCTATGATGTATATTATAACAGTTGTTTCCAGGTCCGAACTACTGTAATCATAGTGATTATAATCACATTATGCATACTTTGTCAATCATTTTGCATTTTTATGCGTTTAAAAAGCATCATTCCTACAGCTGTCACTGCCAAAATACCAGAGAGCATCTGGGAAACCGGAAACTGTATTCCCGGAAGAAGCAGCTGATCTGTTCTGAGGGATTCGATCCAGAAACGTCCGATTCCGTATCCTGCAAGGTAAAGCAGGAAGAGCTCGCCCTCAAACTTTTTCTTCCTTTCATACCAGAGGAGCAGACACAGCAGAAGAACATTCCAGAGCGATTCATATAGAAACGTCGGATGTACCTGTACGAAGGTGATTCCGTCAATCACGCTCGCATGCTGATGCATCTCCTCAGTGATTTCTGCATAGCGAACGGCGTTTTCCGGAAGAGCCATGGCAAGCAGTCCATCCGTATAGCCTCCAAAAGCTTCTCTGTTAAAGAAATTTCCCCACCGGCCAAGTATCTGGCCAACGATGACTCCCGGGATAACGGTATCCGCAAGCAGCGGGAAAGAAAGTTTTTTTCTTTTTGCATAGAAGAATACTGTCAGACCGCCGGCAATCACCCCGCCGTAGATCGCAAGTCCGCCTCCGCGCAGATTAAAGATCTCCAGCAGATTCGTCCGATAAGTCTCCCAGGAAAACAATACATAGTAGGCACGCGCACCGCATACAGCAATCATGATCGTCAATATGGTCATATTGAAGTATGCATCCTCATCCTGTCCGCTTCTTTTTGCACGAAACAGGATAAGAGAAACACCGCAGAGCATTCCAAGTGCAATGATGATGCCATAGTATGCAATCTCAAAGTGAACTATCGAGATATACTGACCGACATTTTTTAAAGTGATCCCCAGATGCGGGAATAAAATGGATGCCGCACTCATATTTATACATTAAAGCGGAACAGGATCACATCGCCGTCTTTGACAACATAGTCCTTTCCTTCCAGTCCTACCAGACCTTTTTCTCTAGCTGCTGCAAGACTTCCGCAGTCCAGCAGATCCTGATAATTTACAACCTCTGCGCGGATGAATCCTCGCTCAAAGTCAGAATGGATCTTTCCTGCAGCCTGCGGAGCCTTGGTGCCAAGCTTGATAGTCCATGCTCTTGTCTCAGTCTCACCTGCAGTCAGATAGCTGTGAAGGCCAAGCAGACGATAGCTTGCACGGATCAGCTTCTCCAGACCGGACTCTGTCAGACCAAGATCCTCAAGGAACATCTTCTTCTCATCGTCATCCAGCTCAGCGATCTCCTGCTCGATCTGAGCACAGATCACAAACACCTCACTGCCCTGCTCTTCAGCAAATTTGCGGACAGCCTGTACATACTCATTGGATGCACCGTCATCTGCAAGATCATCCTCAGCCACATTTGCTGCAAAAATCACCGGCTTTGCAGTCAGCAGGTTGTACTCATCCATCCACTGCTGCTCTTCTTCACTCTCAGTCTGATAACCGATTGCCAGATTACCGTCCTCCAGCCAGGTCTGCAGACCCTTTAAGAGCTCCAGTTCCTTTGCCTGAGTCTTGTCATTCTTAGCGGCACGGGAGGTCTTGGCAATACGACGCTCCAGAATCTCCAGATCTGAGAAGATCAGCTCCAGATTGATGGTCTCGATATCACGCAGCGGATCAACACTTCCGTCTACATGGATAACATTGCTGTCATCAAAGCAGCGAACTACATGTACTACAGCATCTACCTCACGGATATTTGCCAGGAACTGGTTACCAAGTCCCTCACCCTTGGATGCACCCTTTACCAGACCTGCAATATCTACGAACTCAATAACAGCCGGGGTGACCTTCTGAGAATTATAAAGATTCGCAAGCAGGTTCAGACGCTCATCCGGTACCGGAACGATACCGACATTCGGATCGATCGTGCAGAACGGATAGTTCGCAGATTCCGCACCGGCCTTTGTAAGAGAATTGAATAAAGTACTTTTACCAACATTCGGGAGCCCAACAATGCCCAATTTCATTTCTTGTAATACCCACTAAAATCCCTTATTTTAAAGGATTTTTCCTTTCTTTGATTTGTTTACTATTTAGAGCCATATCAAGAAAATACGAAGATTTTTCGAAATGGGTTCTGAATAGTTATGATTTTTTCGCCAATTTCTCATCATACTTTCAACACATAGTATGCATCATTGAATAATACCATACATAAAATCATATCTCAAGACTCTTCTCCAGAAAATCCTTGAATGCTTTTCATTTGATTCGTATATCTGGTCTTATAAAAAAATATATAATTGGATATTTTATATTATCAGAATACGTGTATACTGATGCCAAACATTGATGAATGGAGGACTTGCATATGAACACAGCAACATCAACACTTACAAAGCCTACTGTCATTACCAATACGAAGCGCATGACGATCACTGCTCTTTTTATGGCTGCGGTTATCGCACTGAGCTCTTTTGGAGTACCTGTACCCGGAGGGCATCTGTACCTTTGTGATATCGCTATATGCCTTGCAGCACTTCTACTGAATCCATTCGAGGCATTTATTGCATGCGGAGTCGGTGCTTTTCTCGGAGATTTTCTGTTTTATCCACTTCCGATGTTTGTATCCCTTGCAGTGCATGGTATTCAGGGAATTGTAATTTCTCTGATTGCACACAAAGTATTAAAAAAGCATCCATTTTGGGCTTCGATCATTGCTGTGTTTGTTGGTGCGGTGATCATGGTCGTAGGTTACACACTTGGCAAGATCTATGTTTACAGTACATTTGAATATGCTATGCTGAAGCTTCCATATGAAATTGCCCAGGCTGCAGTTGGTGCTATATGCGGATTAGTATTATGCTGGAGAGGCAGTATTCGCAAATTGTTTATCATGATTGAAAAGGAGGAACTGAGATGATGTATGAAAAGATAAAAGAAGAAGGATATCAGACAGCAAAAGAATTGTGTGAGAAGGCAGGACTTCGACGGGGTCAGATCCTGGTTATTGGCTGCTCTACTTCCGAGGTATGCGGAGACAAGATCGGCAGCAATTCCAATTTTGAGGTTGCACAGGCACTGTTTGCCGGTATAGCTCAGGCGGCCGCAGAAGCAGGCATCTATCTTGCAGCACAGTGCTGTGAACACCTGAACCGCGCCATCATCATTGAGCGCGAAGCGGTTCCGTTTGCCGAATATGTAAATGTTGTTCCTCAGCCAAAGGCCGGCGGTTCCTTTGCAACGACCGCATATCAGAATTTTTCCGATCCGGTCGCTGTTGAGGAAATCAAGGCAGATGCAGGACTCGATATCGGAGATACCTTTATCGGTATGCATCTGAAAAAGGTGGCAGTGCCGACCAGACTTGAGCATAATAAGATCGGTGAAGCGCACATCACCGCAGCAAGAACCCGTCCGAAATTTATCGGAGGCGAACGCGCTCATTACAACAAAGAACTTATGTAGCCGGTATTCTGATCGTAACCTCCGTCCCCTTTCCGCTCGTGGATTGGATATCCATGGTGGCATCACACATTTTTTTCAGACGATACCGTGTATTGTCGATTCCGACATGGACTCTTCCATCCGATCCTGTTTTGTCACTGTGGAATCCCACTCCGTTGTCACAGATCCGAATCACAAAACAGCCATGTTCGTCATCTTTATAAGAAGAGATCTTGATTTTTCCGCCTTCTTCGAGATGGCGCACTCCGTGTCGGATGGCATTTTCCACCAGTGGCTGAAGGGTGATCGGAGGGATCTTGAAGTTTTTCTCCCGGATATCAAACTCAAACTGAATATTCGGAAATCGAACCTTTTCTATACTGACATAATTATCCAGATATTCCAGATCTTCTGAAAAATTTACCGGACCCTCAAGTGCAGCTGCCTTCAGATTGTTTCTGAGATACCGCGCAAATTTTTCTGTCATCTTACTGGCAAGTTTCGGGTCTGTTTCGCAGAAATACTGTATCGTGTTCAGAACATTTGCTACAAAATGAGGCCGGATCTGACTGATCATAGCCGAAAAACGCGCCTGCTCAGCAAGCCTTCTCTGTTCAGACTGTGCCTGGCAGATCGTCTGCTCAGCAAGTTTTAACTGACTGCGATAACGGTACTCATCATCGATATCGACACCATAAAAGACACATTCACAGTCTCCGCTGATCGGATTCATCATAAGCCTTGCTATGAGCCTCGCCCATTTGATGCTTCCGTCACTGAAATATGACTGTGATTCCATGCTCACTTCCGGAATATTCTTTTTACAGTTCTCGATCAGAGCATCTATATCATAGAGTTCACGAAAACGTACTCTCTGCTCCTCATCCGGGATATAATTGCTGACATAGCGAAGCAGTACATCTGCTTTTTCCTCATTTTGGAGAATCCTAATTACAGATGCAATACCGTTGATCATCTGTACCCTGTTCTGGGAAAGATTCAGATAGAAGATCCCCTGTGCCTCCGGAATTGCCTGAAATATTTCATTTACCTTCTGTTCATAGGACTGCTGTGCACGGCGAATCGCAGTCACGTCAGAAGCATACTCTACAAAATAATCCTTGCCATCCAGTTGAAAAGTCTCTGTTTTTACATGAAAAACCTGTTTGCCGTTGTCCACCTCTGTCTCATAACTTACTTTTCCCTCCGGCATGGACAGCATCGGACAGAAAGGACAGATATCATCCAGCCCCATCATATACTTATAACAGTGCTCTCCTTCATAATCTGCATTTTCATGATCAGTGAACGCTCTGGCTGCTCTGTTTGCATAACACATTTTGAAATCACTGAGGGTACTGTACTGTATCAGCTGATTTGTGTTTTCCAGTATTTCTTTGTATATATCATCTGTTTTATCCATCGTTAGCTCCTGCATAGTTTCTGTGAGTAAATGTGATTATATGTTTTGGATATATTCTACCTTATTATAACACTCTTTACAGAAACCATGCAGAATTTCTGGAGTTTTTTCACATTAGCCAAGCTTCCAGCTGATCGCCTTTTCGCGTTCGGATACAAAGTTCCGATAGATGCCATCCTGTTTTATCAGATCGTCATGCTTACCTTTCTGCACGATGCGCCCCTGATCGATCACGATGATCTGGTCAGCATTTCGAACCGTTTTCAGACGATGTGCGATCATAATGATCGTCTTTTCCTTTGTAAGTTCTTCTATAGCTGCAACCAGTTCTGCCTCGCTCTCAGGATCGACATTCGCTGTAGCCTCATCCAATATGATGATCGGTGCATCTTTCATAATGGCTCTGGCAATGGAAACTCTCTGTTTTTCTCCGCCCGAAAGATTGATGCCGTCCTCTCCAAGAACCGTGTCATAACCGTTCGGCAGTTTTGTGATAAACTCATGACAGCAGGCTTTTTTCGCTGCGGCAATGACTTCTTCCATAGAAGCATCCGGGTGACTGAAACGGATATTGTTTGCGATCGTATCATGAAACAGATAGACATTCTGAAATACAAAACTGAAGTTTTCCATCAGGCTGTCCATGCTGTAGTCTTTCACATTCCGTCCGCCAAGAGTGACAATTCCGGCATCGACATCCCAGAATCTTGCCAACAGATTGGTCAGCGTTGTCTTTCCTCCACCGGATGGGCCAACAATCGCCGTAGTGCTTCCCTCCGGAATATCCAGTGTGATATCCTGAATGATCTTCCTGTCTCCGTAGGAGAAATCGATATGCTCGGCATGCAGATCATAAGAAGCCGGCTTGATCGTTTCGCCTTCAATATCCATGGTCTCTGTCTCCAGAATATTGTCTGCCAGTGTTACGGACAGATTCACCACACGAAGAAGTGCAGAATAATTACCTGCCACACTGAGACTGTCCAGCACCAGGAAGGAGGCGATCACCATGACGATACAGTGAAACAGACTCATGGTTCCGTTAAGATAAAACATGACGGAGGCGAACGCCATTGCCAGTCCTGTAAGCTTAGTAAGCAAAAGCTGTAATCCCATATACGGAATCAGTGTGAACTCCATTTTCGTGTTTGTTTTGGAATTCCGTCGGATAGCTTCATTCAGCGCCTTCGTCTTCTCACCGATCAGGTGAAAGGTCTTTACCTCTGTAATGCCCTGTATATATTCCAATACCTGTTCTACCATCTTTTCATCAGATTCGATCTTCTGCTCTGAAATTTTTTCTGAAGCAGTCTGCAGGCAGTGATTCACCAGAAGAAACAGCGTAAATCCCAGAAGCAGGATCAGTGCGATCCTCCAGTCAAAAACAAACAGCATGAGTGCGATCATCGTTGTCGTAAGAAGACCTTCGCAGACAAGCATCACCACACGGGTCGCCACATTTTCAAGGCTCTGCATAGTGTTCGTTGTCACAGATGTAATTGATCCGACACTGTTCTGGTTAAAATAACCCATCGGCAGAAAACGCATATGTTCTGCGATCTCTATTCGCTTCTCTGCGCAGGCCAGATAACCGCCTTCCGTCTGAAGCATACTGGCTTTTCCTTTTACGATTCCGGTTCCGACAATACTGATCAGCATGACACCAAATGCCAGAAGAATATCCTTTACCGTGACTTTTCCGGAAAGTACTGCACTCAGTATGACGGCAATTGCAGGTATACGGAGTGCTCCAAATACAGCCTGTATGACACTGTAAACGATCGATCTGTAAAACTTTTTCCGGTTCTCTTCTCCGCAGAAGTAGAAAAACTTCTTCATAATCTTAAGCATAAATGGTATCTCCTTCCTTCTGGTCCTTTACAGAAATATGTGAGGTCCACATCTTTTCATACAGTCCATGTGCCGCCAGAAGTTCCTGATGTGTTCCCTGCTCCTCAATCTTTCCATCATTGATCACATAGAGCCGGTCCGCATCCTTTACCGTTGAGAGACGGTGTGCGATCACGATCAGTGTCTTTCCTTTTACCAGCTTTGCTACTGACTGCTGGATAATACTCTCATTTTCCGGATCCGTATAGGCAGTTGCTTCATCGAGAATAATGATCGGCGCATCTTTCAGCATTGCTCTTGCAATGGAGATACGCTGCCTTTCTCCTCCGGACAAATGACCGCCGGAGCTTCCTACCACGGTATCAAATCCATGCTCCAGATTCATAATAAATTCATAGCATCCGCTTCTTCTCGCTGCCTCTTCTACTTCGCTGTCCGTAGCCGGCTCTCCTGTTGTTTTTCCCATTCGGATGTTTTCTCTTATCGTCTGATTGAAAAGATAATTATCCTGCGACACGTATGCGATATAGTCCGAATACTGATTCAGAGGAATATTTCGAATGTCAACTCCTCCAAGCCTGATACTTCCCTCATTTACATCCCAGAGAGCATCGATCAGTCTGGCTATCGTTGATTTTCCGCTTCCTGACGGTCCGACCAGCGCAATATAGGAACCTTCTCTGATTTCCATATTGATTCCGTGAAGTACCTCTTTTTCCTGATATCCGAAGCGAACATTCTGCAGTTCAATATCAAAGTTATGGATCTCTCCGGACATTTTTTCCGGTCTGGTCATCACAGGAGCCTCAATGATACTGCGTATTTCCCCGGCAACGGTTTTCAGTACACCCAGGTCATCGGTGTAGGACATACAGGTAATGACCGGACCAAGCAGAGCGACAGAAAGAATAATGCAGTACAGAAATGTCGAAACAGACAGCGTTCCCTGCATCATAAACAAGCCGCCGATCGGAAGAACGACAATCAGGGTCGTCGGCATAATGCTCATGCCAAAGGTAAAGAACCCTATGGATTTTCGCATCCAGTCAATATAACTGTTCGCATTCTCATTTGCGGCTGATGCAAACCTTGCATAGCTGCTGCCTACCTTACTGAATGCCTTAATGACCTGGATTCCGCTGATATATTCCACTGCGACATCGTTCAAGCGCTTTGTTGCCTCGACTGTTCGACCGTAATTCTCTTCATATCCGATCATCATTCCCATATAACAGAGCATGCCAAGCGGAAGGGTGATCAGCGAAACAAAGGCCATTCTCCAATCCGTCACAAATAAAAGAATCAGGATACCGATCGGAGCGAGAATATTGGAAATAAATTCCGGGATAATATGCGCCAGTGTCGTCTCCATGGAATCCACTCTCTCCACCAGAATGTTCTTCAGTTCGCCTGCAGAATGTGACAGCACATCCCCCAGCGGCATCTGCGCAAGACGATCAAGTCCGCTTTTTCGGATATTGCCAAGGATCTCAAAAGTCGCACTGTGAGACAGCGATGTTGAGACAGAGTGAAAGACCGCCTTTCCGACAAAACAAACTGCCATATATCCAAACAGCGGCAGATACAAAGCTTTATCAGTTTCTCCGCTTACCAGCAGACTCATGATCCGGCCGGCAAACAGAAATGGCAGTATCTGACAGAATACTCCGAGAATTGCAGTAATGACACTCAGGACAAAATGTACCTTCTTTGCTCCTGCCTGAGCAAACACCCAGGCGATATTTGATGTTTCTTTCTTATCCATTGATCTCCTTCCTTCCATTACATTTTCGATATTCGAGCGGAGGAATCCCAAATTGCGTTTTAAATGCCTGTCCGAATTTGGCAACACTCTCATATCCGCATGCATTGGCGATCTCCATAACTTTCAGTTTCTCATTCATGATCAGCAGTTCTGCGGCTTTATTCATCCGATATGTTTTCAGGTAACTGTACATGGACTGTCCGTAAACGGAACGAAAACACTGCTTCATCTGTGTGATCCCGATCGAAAACTGTTTTGCCAGCTGTTCCTGCGTATAATTTTTTGTCAGATCTTTCGTGATCAGCTCATGAATGGCACGGATTTTTTCTACCTGATTTTTGTAAAAATATACTTTATCCGCTCTGTGTCCTTCGAAATCAAGATCTCTAAGATACACCAGCAGTTCCAGTATTTTTATTCGAAAATAGTCTTTTCGCGATTTTTTCGGGATACGATATAACTGCGAAAACAGGTTTTCGATCGATGGATCTGTCCGTACTACATAGGGTTGATCGTTTTTGCAGAACTTATTGACGAGTTCTGTCAGGTCTATTTCCAGAGAAGGCATCAGCTCACGAAGCGCCTTTTCTGCAAATTCCGGCTGAAATGCTATGGTTATCCCATGATAATGACTGAGAGGAAAATGTACAGCTCCTTTATGATGCACGCGTGTATCGATCAGAAGATCTCCCTGTTCCAGATAGTAATAACTGTTATCTCCCTCCATCTCTATACGCCCCTCCCTGCAGTGGTCAATGGCGAGAAGCGTATCAGCATGCTGAAATTCGGAGGCATAGCTTTCCATATGAAAATCATTGTACATAAGATAGATCCCGGGAAAGATCTCATACATTGACATGATTCCCTCTCCAGTCTCATTGGCAATTTTCATCACTTTGCATTCCTCTGCAGACACGATCAAATCTACATTTGTTTTCCCGCATTCTTTATCCAGCTGCTCCCATACGGTGATCTTATTCATAGACGGCCTCCTTTACAGGAATCACTGCATCGCAGCACGATTCGATCAGTTCGCTGTCATGAGTTACGATCACAATCGTTTTTCCCATTTGTTTCAATGCAAGAAACAGCCTTGCCGTCAGTTCCATATGATGCCGGTCCAGTCCGCTGGTCGGTTCATCAAACAATAAAATATCTTTGTCCGACGCAACGGCACAGGCAATCGCAACACGCTGCTTCTGCCCTCCGGACAGACTCATAGGATGTCGGGCAGCGTATTCCTTTAAATGTACCTGATCAAGAATCTCCAATGCTTTTTCCTCATTTTCTCTGCTCATACTGATCATCACTTCATCCAGCACACTCTCCGTAAAAAGCTGATGATTCACATCCTGCATGACCAGAAAGGTCCGTTTCCATAGCCTTTTTGACGGAATCAAGTTTCCATTTTCTTCGATCTTCGCCTTGTATTTCCGGATAATTCCTGCCATACAATGAAGCAGTGTTGTCTTTCCTGCACCATTTTCTCCTACCAAAGCAGTGATCTTATTTTCCGGTATAGATAAATCGGCAAACTTCATCATGGATGTTTTTTTGCCATAAGATACCGCCAGTTTGCTTATACTGATCTCACGATCAGATCGCACACCTCTCGTCAGGGAAAGCGGGTTCATTTCTATTTTTGTTCTGAGCTGCTTTTCTATCAGACTTTTTGAAGAAATCTTCTCCATCTCCTCTTTTCCGAGATCTGACTGTATTTCTCCGTCTTTTATGATGATCAGCCGATCACACAATTCCCATACCCAGGCGATGCGGTGCTCCGCGATCAGAACGGTTTTTCCTGCCGATTTCCAGATCGCAATTATTTTTTTCAGCTTCTTGGCTGCCTGGTAATCAAGGTTTGCGGTCGGCTCATCCAGCAGAAAGACATCCGGTTCTGCCACATCCACGGAAGCACAGGCGATCTGCTGTTTCTGTCCCCCTGACAGATGAAAGATATTTCGATCCATCAGTTTTTCTATACGAAATCGCTCTACCGTTTTCTCCATTCTTTTCAGGATTTCTTCTACCTGCATTCCCATATTTTCACAGGCAAATGCCAGTTCTCCGGTGGTATCAACGTTATAAAACTGTGTTCTCGGATTCTGAAATACACTGCCTGTCACAGATACAAGCTCATGAAGTGCTGCTTCTTTAGGCTCTATTCCATTCACACTGACTCTGCCATCTACTTTTCCTTCATAAAAATGCGGTGCCAGTCCATTGATCAAACGCAGTACTGTCGATTTACCGCATCCGGAAGCACCTGTTAATAAAACGATCTGACCATCCGGTATCCTTAAATTCAGATTTTTTACTGTGCCCGCTCTCTCATCATTTGCATAAGAAAAAGTAACGTTTTGAAATTCAATCATGAAATAACTCCTATCGCCGCAGCAGTTCCATACAGGACGCAGACTGCGCCAAAAACCAGACATATCCGGTCGCATATTCCGAATCCTATCCTGCAGACATTACTTCTTTTTCGTTCTCCGCACAGCCCTCTGGATAATGCCGCAGCAGAAAGCTCCTCTCCGATCCTTGCAGAACAGCTCAACATCGGAACGATTCTGTATTCGATCGCCTTCACCATATTTCCACCGCCAAACCGGATATCTCGCATTTTCATTGCTGCATTGATCGCCTGAAATTCTTCTTTCACAGTCGGAAAAAAGCGAAACATGACAGATAAAGGAACGGTCAGTTGCAAAGGCACATGCATTCGTTCAAACGCTGCAATGAATTCACTTACCGTCGTTGTCTCCATCACATACTGTCCCATCATCATTCCCGGCAACAGTCTTGACCAGATGCCGGTCACAAATAACAGCAGAAAACCTGAGATCCCATGGATCTTTCCCATAAGCAGGAACTGCGCTGTATACGCCATCAGTATGAGGAGCATCCCTCTCATCGCTTTTCTGACTTTCCCAACGCTGAGAAGCATCGCTGCAGGCAAAACGGATAAAACATATACGAATGGCTGCATATGGTTACCGCCGACTCCGCCTAAAACAACTGCCGTGACCAGTACAAGCAGCAGAATTTTCGTTCTGGGATCTAATCGAAACTTCAGCATTATGCGATCCCCGCCTTAACAAAATGTTTTTTCAATACAGATCTGCCGATCAGTCCGCCGATCACTCCACACACAAAGCATGAGACAAACAACACAGGACAC
Organism: Eubacteriales bacterium; assembly: GCA_030527715.1. GTDB lineage: Bacteria > Bacillota > Clostridia > Lachnospirales > Lachnospiraceae > Marvinbryantia. The sequence goes on along the minus strand of JAUNAF010000046.1, from coordinate 964 downwards.
ATCCAGGTCGGCATTAAGGAAGTGAGCGTATCGATATACTCCTGTCCGAAGCTCTGTCTCGTTGAAAAATACTTATCAATATTGGTAAATAACGGAATAAAATTACCCCACACCCAGATGGAAAATACACCGCTGGTGAGAACCGCGCACTGTGTGCTCCGGTAGTTTCCTTTTTTCAGAATGAGCTCAGATACAGTTCCGCTGAAAAGACCAACGATCAGAGCATAATAACTCATTCCTGTAAGCTGCATCATGATCCCCATGATCAGAGTCATGATAAATACCATGCCTGCTTTTTTCACCTTTGTGAGAAAGAGCATGAACGGTATTCCTCCCAGTATCGGAACCAGCACTGTCAAAAGCGGCATAAAAATCGGAATAAATCCCAGCAGTGCAACTGCAAATACGATCACAAAATAGATCGCTGAGTAAATGCCGATATTGATCAGATCTTTTCCATTCAGCTTTTCTGCCTTTTCTTTCATAAATATCCTCCCCGAATCTTGATATGAGTGTGTTTTATATAACAACGGTTAGTTTAGCATAACTCACAAATAATATCTATTCCCATATAGACTTTTTTATTCTGTTCAGACGCTGATTTTCACTGTCAATCAGACGTCAATCAAAATCGACTCTCCCCAGTCTTTCTTGACTATTCGGATGTGTTGTGCTTTAGTATATACATTATGGAACAAAGGAGACTTTTTAATTATGCCAAAACTAAGTGATCGTGTTTATACATTTACTGATTCTGTTATTCGCCGCATGACCCGCATCTGTGATCAGTACGGCGCCATTAATCTGTCACAGGGATTTCCCGACTTTGATCCTCCGAAGGAAATTTTAGATTCTTTAGCAAAAGCTGCCTACGCAGGACCTCACCAGTATTCCATTACTTTTGGTGCAAAATATTTTCCAAAATTGCAATAACAAGTTGCACACTTTTGCTCCACACCACACC
>JAUNAF010000045.1 GCA_030527715.1 Eubacteriales bacterium | reverse complement strand
ATGCGAGACCAGATGGCCTTTTCTCATGGGGTGTTTATTTCACAGCCCCTTTTTTACAACTTGTTTTTACATTGTGTGCTGTGCAACAAACAGCGTTCCTACTTTTTCGCCATGAACGATATCATAAAGCACTCTTGGATTTTTTCCGTTCGTCACGATCACATCAATGCCCTGTGCGGTAGCGATGTCTGCAGCCTGCAGCTTTGTACGCATTCCACCGGTACCTCTACGAGATCCCGCTCCGCCGGCAAGTGCGTAAGTAGACTCGTCGATCTTCTCCACACGGCTGATCAGGTGCGCATTTTTCGTAAGTCTCGGGTCTTTGTCATAGAAACCGTCAATATCTGAAAGGATGACGAGCTTATCTGCCTTGCAGAGCACCGCGACGACAGCGGAAAGCATATCGTTGTCTCCGAAGATCTTTTCCTCTGACTCGATTTCTGTAAAGCTGACGGAATCGTTTTCGTTCACGACCGGTATCACGCCCATCTCCAACAATGCTTCGAAAGTATTGGCGAGATTTTCTTTTTTAAGTTCATCGACCATATCTTCTGCATTCAGCAGGATCTGTGCGACGGTTTTATTATAATATCCGAAAAACTTATCATAAAGAAACATGTTTTCGCACTGACCTACCGCAGCGGCTGCCTGCTTCATGCGAAGCTCCGTCGGCCGCTCTTTCAGATGCATTTTCTGCGCACCGACTGCGATCGCACCGGAAGAAACCAGTACGACTTCATTTCCCATGTTCTGGATATCTGAAAGAATCAGAGCAAGATCCTCAAATTTTCGCAGATTACTGTTTCCAAGTTCATTTGTCAGTGTGGAGGTACCAACCTTCACTACGATGCGGTTTCTTTTAATGCCCATCTGTCATTCCTCCGAGTTTTTTATTTTTGACATTGTATCATTGCATTTATGGAAAATCAATGAGGAACTTAATTTGCCTTACTTGACGGTAAACGAACAAATGTACTATACTGATTTTCAGAGAAAGGAAGGAAGTTCATGGAGGGGTATTATTACGATGAACCGATCCGGATCTCAGAGGTACAGAAAAAATCTCTGACTCCGCACAAATACCGTGCAATGCGCACTCTGGAAGAGTCTTTTCCACGGCACCATAAAGAGGCGCAGATTTTTTATCTGCAGGCAAAATTCATGGAGAATTTTGAGGATGATTTTCCATATGAAAAGGAAATCATCTGCTTCTATCCTACTTACCGAAGTCTGAAGACGGCAGAGCTTCGCGGATATTTTACCTGGCGCGCCGGATGGCGTAAGGGAGATGGGACACTGCCGCAGAAAACCTATGCCTTAATTTATCTGTACGAACTGTTTCACTGCATCGGCTTCCGAACCGCAAAGGAGGCTTATGCAGAGTTTTTGCGTTTCTCTTCACAGTGTGAAGAGCTTCTCGGGAAGGAATCCGCCAGTCTGAAACTCTGGAGAAATGACTTTCTGATCTACTATGATCTGGATCCGGAGCATTCCGGAGAACACGGTGCCCGTGATGCAGACGAATGGCTGATGACACTGACAAAGGCGCATGAGGTCTCTGACCGACAGCTGTTTGATGCTTTGTGCCTGCTCTCCCCGCATAAGATCCAGAAGTCTGCAGTCTATCGAAAAAAGCCTGATACCGTCATGTTTGTGCTTTGCCATGCACTTCGCTCCTATGATGAGCGTTATGCAAAAGGTCATTTGAAAAGTTTTCTTCAGAAACTGCTGATCAGAAAAAGAAGTACGCTCTATCTTCCGTTTCGGCAGGCAGTATTTTATGATCATCTGCATTATCAGCAGTATTCCTATGAACTGACTCCCCTGCAGCAGTATCACTGTAATGCAGGAGAATGGTTTATGGACGTCACTCTTCTGCACAGCAAGGCCGCTTCGGAGCTGAAGCTGTTTGTGCGAACAACAGACCGCATACTCAGGGAAACCTTCGACATTCGACCGGCACTGAAGGCTGATACAGAACCGGACTTGATGGTACAGTGTATCCTGGATGCGATCAGGGAAGAAAAGCAGGCGAATGCACCGAAGATCACCTTCGACCTGGGACTGCTCGGACAGATCCGCAAAAGCGCAGATCAGACAGAGGAAAAGCTGTTGACCGAGGAAGAACGCTGGGAAATGCCGATCTTCGATACTCCGGACAGTGCGATGGCTGATGAGATAACACAGACAGCGCCGGAACAGAATGACGAAGCGAAAATGGAAGCAGCTTCCACTTCAGAAGAACAAGAGCTTCCGCTTTCAGAGACAGAATCTGATTTTCTGAAGCTCTTACTTCAGGAAAAGGATCCATCTGCTTTCCTTCGGGAAAAACATCTGATGGCCTCCCTGACAGCAGACCATATCAATGAGCTTCTTTTTGATTTTTTTGATGACAATATTCTGGAATTTGCAGGTGCATATCCCTCTGTCGTGGAGGATTATGCAGAGGAACTGAAAGGATTATTACAAATATGAAAATTCCAAAGCGAGTAGCAAATACTCTGATGAATGCATTGAAGGGCGGTGTTGTACCGCGTATCGGTCTTCCTTACATCGCAGTCGGTCGCGAGGATGAGATCAATGCATTTCTGCACGATATAGATATTATTTCGGAGGGAGGAGCTTCCTTCCGTTTTATTTCCGGAAAATACGGCAGCGGCAAAAGCTTTCTGCTTCAGATGATCCGCAATTACTGTATGGATAAAGGGTTCGTCGTGATGGACGCAGATCTCTCGCCGGAGCGCCGTCTGCAGGGAACCAAGGGACAGGGACTGGCCACCTATAAAGAGCTGATCACAAATCTTGCGACCAAAACCTGTCCGGAGGGAGGTGCGCTTCCACTGGTTCTGGACCGCTGGATCGGAAGCGTTCAGTCAAAGGTAGCCGCAGAAGGCATGGATTTTGAACATCCGGATTTTTCACGCACAGTTCAGGAACGGATTTTTGCAGTGATCTCCTCTATGAACACCATGGTACACGGATTTGATTTCGCCAGAGTCCTCACACTCTATTTTCGTGCCTACCAGGATGGTGACGATGAACAGAAGGCACGGGTGCTGAAATGGTTTCGGGGTGAATATCCAACAAAAACCGAGGCGAAAAAAGAGCTTGGTGTCAGCGTGATCATCACTGATGAGGACTGGTATGAATATATCAAGCTGTTCTCTGCCTTCTTCTGTCAGGCAGGCTACAGCGGTCTTCTGGTATTTATTGATGAACTTGTAAACATTTACAAGATTCCGAATGCGATCACCAGACAGAACAATTACGAGAAAATCCTCACCATGTACAATGATACCCTGCAGGGAAAAGCTTCTTATTTAGGCATTGTACTCTGTGGAACCCCTCAGTGTATTGAAGATCAGCGCCGCGGGATTTACAGCTATGAGGCACTTCGCTCCAGACTCACTGCCGGACGATTCAGCACCGATCAGACAAGAGATCTGCTTGCACCGATCATCCGCCTCACTCCCCTGTCACTGGAGGAGATGCTGGTACTGACAGAGAAGCTTTCAGAGATCCATGCTTCGCTCTTTGCCTACGACACAACTGTCACGCTGGAGGACCGTATGGAATTTCTGCGTATTGAGTATGGCCGAGTGGGTTCTGACTCTCTGATCACACCTCGTGAGATCATTCGTGATTATATCGAGCTCCTTGATATTCTCTACCAGAATCCGGAGCTGAAGATCGCAGATATCCTTGCATCAGACAGTTTTTCCTATGCAAAGACTCCGCTGATGGAACAGGCAGATTCCCTCGGCGAATATGCGGAGTTTGAATTATGAGTACGTTCGATCGCTATGCCCCGTTTATTCAAGATTATATCTATCAGAATAACTGGAATTCTCTGCGTGCAGTGCAGGCTGCAGCGGCGGATGTCATCTTTCAGACAGATGAAAATCTTCTGCTGACAGCTTCTACCGCCTCCGGTAAGACGGAAGCAGCCTTTTTCCCGATTCTTACACTGTTCTGGGAAGATATGCCCTCTTCTGTCGGTGCCATCTACATCGGACCGCTGAAAGCACTGATCAATGATCAGTTTTCCAGATTGAACGACCTCTGCGCAGAAGCAGATATTCCAGTCTGGCACTGGCACGGAGATGTCTCACAGTCTCATAAGAGCAGACTGCTGAAACATCCGTCCGGCATTCTGCAGATCACACCGGAATCACTTGAGGCGCTGCTGCTACACAAACATTCTTATATCCAGAAACTGTTCGGAGATCTGCGCTTTATCGTCATTGACGAGGTGCATTCTCTGATGCGTGGAGACCGCGGAGGCCAGACACTCTGTCTGATCGAGCGTCTCTGCCGCCTCGCAGGTGTCAATCCAAGAAGGATCGGGCTGTCTGCAACGATCGGAGATCCTGCAGATGCAGGACGTTTTCTGTCCGCAGGCACCGGAAGAAGAACACTGATTCCGAAAATCGAGAGCAAGGGCATCACCTGGCGCCTTTCCATGGAGCATTTTTATACACAGGATGTCCAGGCAGCTGACGGAAAGAAAATTGAAGGAGCCCTGGAAGTCCTTTCAGAGGCAACAGATCAGGCTCCTGCAGCCGCCGATCCGGGTATCGGCTATATTTTTGATCATACCAGAGGCAGAAAATGTCTGGTGTTTGTCAACTCCAGAGAAGAATGTGAAGCTGTGACGACTACGCTTCGGCAGTACTGTGAAACCAAGCATGAGCCCGATCGCTTTCTGATCCATCACGGCAATCTTTCCGAATCCTACCGCGAGACTGCCGAAGAGATCATGAAGGACGAAACGAGCTTTCAGACAACGGTGACGACGGCTACTCTTGAGCTTGGCATCGATATCGGGCGCCTGGAACGTGCTTTTCAGATCGATGCACCCTATACGGTCTCATCTTTTCTGCAGCGCATGGGCAGGACCGGACGCAGAGAGCTTCCCCCGGAGATGTGGTTTGTCATTCGAGAAGAACCTGCACATCCAAGAGCTTTGCTGCCGACGACCATTCCATGGAAGCTGCTACAGGGAATAGCATTGATCCAGTGCTATCTGGAAGAACGATGGGTGGAGCCGCCTCGCATGGATCGTCTGCCCTACAGCCTTCTCTATCATCAGACAATGAGTACCCTTGCCTCCTGCGGAGAAATGAGTCCCGCAGAGCTGGCTTCGCGTGTGCTCTCCCTCACTTATTTCAGGCATGTCACACAGGATGACTATCGCATGCTGCTTCGTCACCTTCTGCAGACCGAACACCTGCAGCGAACAGAAGGCGGGGGCCTGATCGTCGGTCTGTCCGGAGAACGAGTGATCAATAACTACAAGTTTTATGCGGTATTTCAGGAAAATGAAGAATATACGGTACGTTCAGCATCTGAAGAGATCGGAACTGTTGTAAAACCGCCTCCTGTCGGAGAGAAAATCGCACTTGCAGGGCATGTCTGGACGGTCAATGAGATCGATCATAAGCGGCATCTGATCTACTGTGAACTTGTAAAGGGAAAGGTGCCAGCATATTTTGGAGATGTGGCCGGAGACATTCACACAAAGATCCTCGAACGTATGCGGCAGGTGCTCTCGGAGGAGAAATCTTATCCGTATCTGATGAAAAATGCTTCCGCTCGACTTGCATCTGCCAGACATTCCGCCCAGAATTCCGGAACCTGTGAGCACAGTCTCATTCCGCTCGGCGGCAATATGTACTGCTTTCTGCCATGGCTTGGCACCTACTCCTTCCTTGCACTGGAAAGATTTCTGAAGATCAAATGCGGTGCACGCCTCGGACTGAGAAATATGGATTCTTTCCGACCGTATTTCCTGCAGTTTGTGATTTCTGTGTCTCAGGAAGCTTTCTGGAAGATCATTCAGGAGGAGCTTGAAAAACCTCTGGATCCAATGGATCTTGTATACAAAAATGAGGTACCCATCTTTGATAAATACGATGAGTACCTCCCGATAGAGCTTGTAAAAAAAGGCTTCGCCTTTGGCGTTCTGGATATAGAGCAGATGCAGAAACGTCTGCGTCAGCTATGTGAACGCTATTGCTCTTCCACTTCGATATGAATTTTTTCCATGGCAGCATCCAGTGTCTTCACTGCCTCTGCGAGGGTCGCGCCTTTGGTCACTACATGACCGATGCGGTCCGGCCCTACATGGAATTCTCTTACATGATCTCCCGGCTGATAATCGAACTGAATTTCATAGATCTCATCACACGGAACATTCTCATTGCTCTGTGATCTGATAACACCGGTCTTACTGCTCATCAGTAGTCTGCTTGCATTCGGAACAGCCTGATCTGTCGGGAACTCCGGCTTCTCACCAAGTGCTGTCTGAATGATCTTTTTGTAATAATCATAGCCATAGTAAATAGATACCAGCTCTGCCAGACAGGTAGCACCGGAACGGCCTCCGATCTCCAGAACATAGGTCTTCTGATCTCTCATGATAAAGTCTGCATTGATCGCGCAGTTATTCAGACCCATCGCGCGGATCGCACGCTCCGTCTGCTCTCTCACATCCTCGATCACTGCTTCCGGAAGCTCGTACGGAGCAAAGTGGCCGGCCGGAACACCGGTATCGCCGTGGAAGACATAATCGCCGTGCGGAAGAATGAAACGAACCTTTCCGTCAAGCACAAATGCCTGTGCACCGAACTCTTCTCCCTCGATAAATTCCTCAACTATGTAGTAATCTTTGTGCGTAGCAGCGCGGACGATCTCCTGTGCAGCGGCAAACTCCTCCAGACTGTCCACGCGAATGATTCCGCGGCTGCCGGAAGTATCAACTGCCTTAAAGATCAGCGGGAAATTCAGCTCTGAAGTCTGTTCAACGAGATCTCCCTTTTCAAAATAGATACGGCGGTATCTTGCGGTACGCACACCGAATTCCTCATATTTTTCTTTCATCTTCAGTTTATCGGAAGCAACCTGTGCTGCCTCAAAGCTGAGACCGGAAAGCCCAAGCTCATCGCAGACCTTGCCGATCGTGATCACTGCGACATCTGTACCGGCTGTTACGATACCATCGATCTGCTTCTCTCTTGCCGCTGCAAGCACGGCATTGTAATCTGTGGTATCAATATAGCAAACCTCGTCTGCCAGAGCGAATCCCGGATAATTTCCCGGAATGCTGACAGCGATGGTATGAAGCCCCATCTCCTTTGCTCTCTGATACAGCGGCACCTGATAGATGCCTGCCCCCATAATCATCAGTTTCTTCATGCCTTCTCCTTTCCAGACTGCACAAATTTATTTTGACAGTTCTGTGCAGATTCTTTCACATTTCAGTTTTTCTGCGGAAGCATTTCCTCCGGTTTTCCAACTTCCGGGCAGCGGTTCTGTTCGTGAACTTCACGAACGACAAACTGCGGATTGCGACTCATGCCAAGGAAGATTCTTCCGACATACTCTCCGATCAGTCCCATAAACAGCAGGTTGATTCCTGCAAAGAAACAGACTGCCATCAGCATGGATGTCCACCCAAGCTGCGTGTTCGGGTGAAGCAGTTTATTCACCAGCAGCCAGATCGTTCCGACAATGCCGACACCGGAAAATAAATATCCAAAGTAGGTAGCCAGTCTGAGCGGAACAATCGAAAATCCGATAATATTTGACCAGAGATGCAACAGCTTGGACAGCGTATAATTTGAGGTTCCGACCTCACGCTCAAAGTGCTGAATCGGAACGGAACTGATATTTCTGGTCGTTCTCAAAAACAGTCCCTGCAAATGTGTGTAAGCGCTCTTGTATTCTACCGCATAGTCACGGACAAATTTTTTGATGATCCAGAAGCTGGAAGTCTTCAGCTCCTTTGGTTTCTTCAGAAGGATCCTCACGGAAAGATAGTTTACATAGCTTCCGAAATTCCGGAATTTGCTGTGTTTCTTTTCCGGATAATAGCCGTAAACAATATCATAACCCTTATGAAACTCTTCCAGAAGAATCGGCAGCTGAGACGGATGTGTCTGCATGTCGTCATCCATCGCAATAATGGTGTCTCCGGTCGCGTAATTCAGTGCAGCCAGGATCGCATTATGCTGACCGGCATTTTTCGCCAGCTCAACGAACCGGACACAGGCATAATCCCGCACCAGCCCCAGCAGAGCTGATACGGTTTTGCCTCCATCCGGAGAATTGTCATCGACCAGAACGAACTCATAGTCATCGATTCCGATGGATCTGAACTCTTCCATGGTCAGCTCAACAACCTTTCGGATCGTCTGATCGGATTTGTAACAGGGTATTACTACCGAATACCTCATGATTTCTTCCTCCCTACTCTGGCCTCTGTATTTTTTCTGCTTCGATAGACCTGCAGCAGAGCCAGATATATCATAATACTTAAAAATGAAAGTCTTGCACCGGCCATCATTCCAGGAGACGTGTATTTCAGTGTGACCTCATGATCTCCGGCGGAAAGTTCCGTACCAAGATAAGCTGAGTTTGCCCGGAATGCATCGACCTTCTCTCCATCTACATAGACAGACCATCCACTCGAATACGGCACGGAGAAGACCATGATCTTATCAGTGGACAGGCTGACTGTTCCGGTGACCTGATTCTGTCCCACGGTTACATTCTGAAGGGATTCCGCATTTCGCTCAGAGATCTTTTCTGCATAATCATCTCTTGGTACATACAGGATCTCGCAGTCTTTCAGCTTATATGTTCCGCGACCGTTAAAGCTGATTTTTAAAGAATCCTCACCATCCTGCGTTGAATAACCAAGGTAGACGAGATAATCTTTACGTCCAAGCGAATAACGTCTTGCCGTTCCACGAACAGTCAGATGCTTGGATACGTCCGATGTTGAGATATTTACTCTCGCATTCGGAGTGTTGCGGTAAAGTCCTTTCAGACGCAGATAGATCTCATATCCTGCCTTTCTCTGATAGGTATAATTGATACCGGCATCTTTTTCAGTCACCTTGATTCTTTTTTTGTTCAGCTCTATTCCGTCATCTGCTGAGACAAATACCGGTTTATCGGAAAGATAGTTTTCAGCCTCTTTTACTTCGGTAAAGTTTTTAGAGGAAGGTACGGTATCTGCTGTATAAACAGCGGAAAGCATGATCTCCTGACGCTGAAGAGCCGAAAGATTCTCATAGGTCTCCTGTGTCAGATAGTGATCATAGGTGTAACCAAAGGAAAGCGGATATGTATTTTTGTAAATTACATAATCAGGACCGGAATGCTCTTCATCGATCTCGAACCCATATGGGAGATATCCTTCTCTGTCTCGCAGAGTCATATAGTATTTTACATTAGCAAGTGCTTCCATCGGTGTTCTGCCATCCATGGAATAGATGCGATGGATGGCACTGATACCGATGTTCTCCATCTCACGATGATAATTGACGATATTTCCGTTTACGATACTGTTGTAGAAGGAGGTACCGTTATATTCCAGATAGATTGGTGTATTTTCAAAATTGTCATTCGTCAGATGGGTATCCACACGGAAAAAATCCTGATCCTGAATGGCAGCAGCATACTGATAACCGCTGGATGCAAGGTCTGCAGCGGCACTGTTCCAACGGGAAAATTCCGAAAGGAAACCACTCACTCCAGGGAAAAACGAGAGCACACCGTTCATTACAATGGACATACATACGATCGCCGTGATGGATGCTCGGTAGATCCTCTGTGTCAGCTTCTTTGAGCAGTTAAACCAGAAGAATACGCCTGTACAGATCATCAGAGCGAACATAGCAGCAATCGTGCGCGCATCATCTCTGCGATACAGGAATGTGAGCACAGCATACAGAGCCACCGACGCAGTAACCGCAGCAAGCTGCAGTCTGCTCATCTTGCGAAACTCATCCAGCATGACAACGAGAATCAATGCCGCTGTAAAGGACACAATGTAGCTCCAGCGATTATTAAATGCACTGAAGCCGGAAAGCATATATCCTCCGGCGGGCATATAAAGAAGTACCAGCTCAATCAGAACAACAGCCTTCAACTGCCAATGTTCACGAAGCTTCCGTGCAAACAGGAGTACCAGTGCAGGAAGCAGCAGGACAACAAAATTCAAAAAAGTAGCTGATCCGGCATCTCTTCCAGGAGCAGCCAGATTCAGATACAGTCCGATCAGGCGATTGTGATTATAATGCCAGAGACTGCTGATAGCTTCGTCGGCTCCACCGACACGCACTGAATTGAACAGGCGGATAATCGTCGGAAGGAAGAATACCATCGCCATGCCGCACCCGAGCAGATAGCCAAAGATGATACGTCCCATCATCTTAAAAAATTCCACCACTCTTCTGCCTCTCGGCGGTAACGGCGACGCATAGGTCAGCAGAGCATAAATACCCATCGCAAAGGTATTCATATACAGGAAATAGTAATTGGTCATCAAAGAGAGACCAACCAGAAGGCTGTAAAGAAACAGCCATCCCTGCTTCTTTCTGACCACGCGATCCATGGAGATCAGGAGCAGCGGAAGCAGGATCATCGGCGCAGTAAACACCGGATGTTTTGCACCGAAGTGCAGGATATATCCGCAGAATACATACGAAAGAGATCCGATCAGTGTATGCCATCTTCCCATCTTTCGTTCAAAACAGAAGACCGAAAAGCAGAGCCCTGCCAGATAAAATCTGACAACCATCAGAACATTATAGAGGATCTCTGTATTTTTTGAAGGCACAAAGACACTCAGGAAGTCACTGAGATGTGTCCTGAAAACGGATCTCACATCCTCTCCCAGTCCAATATGAAAGTCGAACATACGAAGACTGACATCCCCATGCATGGCACGTCTCAGAAAATCACGAAGATACTTTCCGGTATACTGCAGATAGACAAGGTACTGCGGCTTGGCATCTGTCGTCCAGACCAGGCTTTTTCTGTAAATGATGAGCATGGAAAATGCACCGAGAAAAAGCAGCAGAAAACAGAGCGTGTAGATGCTCAGATAGGAAAGCTGTTCCTGTCGTTTTTTACTCATACGCGTCCTCTTCTCTTCTTCTCAGGCAGTCTTGCAGCTTTCACTTCCTCCAGCACTGCAGAAAGATCACAGGCAGCTGAGGTGAGCAAAACCTCTTCTCTGGTATCCGGAGAAATACAGAACCAGTGCATTGCTCCATCCTCTCCTGCTTTCTGATATACTGCCAGCAGATATGGGTTTTCAGAGAACTCCGCAGCAGGAGATGCATTTTCCTGAGTATAAAGCAGGATCGTCGGAACACGAAGCTCTGCAGTATCTTTTGTATAACCGCGGACAGTGAGGTCCTGTGCATTCAGCTCAGCTTCCAGAGCAGCTGCTTTTTCACCTGCATCCATCAGAACAATTTCTTTATATACCTGCTGAGGATCACCGGTAAAACGCTGTCTGAGCAGTACACGGTCGATCTTGCCACGCGCATTCATCGGCAGCTGACGCATCCAGATCAGGCGGTTCGGACACATATATTTAGGAAGAAACTCCTTCATTCCGTTCAGGATCTCACGGTCACAGCGCTCCGGTGCCTGATATACCATCACGATACGTCCCTTCTCGCTGTCGTACTGACAGCAGCTGCGCTCGATAAATTCCAGCTTTCCGGCAGTATTCTCAACCTCTGTAAGCTCGATACGGTGTCCCATATGTTTGATCTGCCAGTCACGTCTTGCAGCAAATACCAATTCGTTTCGCTCATTGTAAAATCCGAAATCACCGGTGTGATAAATTTTTTCCGGATATTCCTGATTCAGCGGATTCTGTGTGAATGCAGCGGCTGTAGCTTCCGGATTACGGTAATAACCGTGTGCAACGCCGGCACCTCTGACACAGATCTCACCGCTTTCCCCTGTCGGAACCACATGACCATCGGCATCCAGAAGAAGGATTTCCGTATTTTTAAAGGCTGCACCGATCGGAAGCATCTCTCCGATCTCAAAGCTGCGATCCACCACATAATAAGTACAGTTACAGGTGATCTCTGTCGGACCGTAAAGATTCACGTACATTGCCTCCGGCAGATAAGATCTCCAGTAGTTCAAAACCTTGATCGGCATGACCTCTCCGGAGAACATGATCTTCTTCAGATACTGAGGATACTCCTTATCAAAAGCCTTCACTGAACTTAAAATATCCATTGCAGAAACAGCCCAGATGATCACAGTGACTTTATGCTCATTCAGATAAGGTACCAGACCGGCCGGCATGGAGAACAGCTTCTGAGGAACGATATACATCGTTGCAGCATTTCTCAAAGTACTGTAAATATCCTTTACAGAAACATCAAAGTCGAACGGTGCCTGATTTGCAAATACTTCTTTCTCGTCAAAAGAAAATGTCTCGGCAAACTGCTCTACAAGATCGACCACGGATCTGTGTGAGATCAGAACGCCTTTCGGCACTCCGGTGGAACCGGAAGTAAACATCAGATACAGCGGATCGACATCCAGGTGAGATGCACGGATATCTGTAAGACGCTGTTCATCAACATCGGTGCGGTTCAGAGACTCTCGTGTGATCACGGTTCTGCCGGATGCAAACTTCTGAGCAGCTTCTACAGCCTGCTCCGGAAGAATAAGCAGACCCGCATCAGACACCTCCACAATGGAGGACAGACGTGCCTGCGGAAGCTTCAGATCCAACGGCACATAAAAATTACCGCTGTATACAACTCCTAAAAAGGTGATCAGACAGCTGATCGTATGATCGGTACCGACGATGACCGGTTTTCTGCGCAGCCCCATAGCTGCGATCTTTGAACCGATCGCTCGTGCCTGTGTAAGCAGTTCCTGATATGTAATACTGCGATCCTCATCACCGAAAACAGTTTTCTCCGGATAGAGGGCAGCTGCGTTTTCAAGATATTCCAAAACGTTGGTTATCATTTATTGACCTCCTGATGGTTTTTGACGGCTAATATTATACGCTTTTTCCGCGAGTCTTTCAACATCTTTCCTAGAAGTTACCTTCGCAGTAAAAGCGACTGTCTGCAGGTGCAATCAGACTCCCGAATGTATTGACATCTCTTCTGTTTTTTATTATGATGAATTAAATGGGTTTTCAGCATTTTTTTTAATAAATCCATAAATTTTACTAACGAAAGGAGCAACTCAGAATGAAAAAAGCCACCATCTCCATGCGAGGCATGTTTATGCTTCTATTGCTGATGATGACACTGTGCTGTTTTGGAGGAATGACTGCTTCCGCAGCGTCTTTGTCAAGACCGGGAAATCTTCGACACTCCAGTTCCAAGGACAGAGTCATCACGGTAAAATGGAATTCCGTAAGCGGCGCAAGCGGCTATGAGGTTTATATGAAATACGGAAAGAATGACTATAAACTGCTTGGTCGCACCAGCAGTAAAAATTCTTTCTCAAAATCCGGTCTGAAAGTCGGAGAGAAATATACCTTCCGCGTGAGAGCTTATAAAAGAACTTATGATGGCAAGACCAGCTACAGTCCTTACTCTAATACAGTAACGATCACGGCCACAAAGATGTCTTCCGCAGCACTTTCCGTACATTCCGCATATTATTATGCAAGTCTGAAATCAACAGTGCGTGTCTACGATTTCACAACAAACAATCATCGTACAGTCAGTGCCGGCACAAAGGTGACCGCAACTGCGTTCAGCGGTCTTGTATATTGCTATCTTCCGGATGGACACAAAGTTCGAACTGCCAGTAAAAATCTGTACTACTATAATCTGAAAGTTACAACCAAGGATGTATACAAGAAAAAGACAAAAGAGGCATATGTCAATGAACGTCAGTTTGGTAGTTCGACAGATTATCTGATCTGGGTAAACCAGTATTCCCTTCGCTGTACGATATTTAAAGGATCCAGAGGAAAGTGGAAGCAGGTTTATTCCTGGCCATGTGTCATCGGTAAATTCATTACCCGTACACCGATGGGCATTTTTAAGATCGAGAAGTACGGCTATAATTACGGTGGACGCATTGCATACTTTGGCAATTACAGCTCTTATTATGGCTCCTACAACGGTATTCACAATTATGTAGACGGTCAGACGACCGGTGCAGCTTCACACGGATGTATCCGCCTGAGCAAAACCAGAATTTCCTGGCTTGCTACTCACTGTCCGGTTGGTACTACCGTAGTTATATACTAAAGGGAAGAGAAAGAATTATTTTGGAGGAGAAAGAAATGAAAAAGAGTTTCAAGTATTTTATCACTTGTCTTCTGCTGATCTGTGCACTGATGGCCTGCACAATGTCTGTTTCAGCAGCAAAGAAGACAAAAGCAGCAAAGAAAACGGTGATTGACAAATCCAGACTGGTTGATCTGAAAGATCCGACCAATGTTCACAGCACCTATTTCAAAGCAACTGTAAAATATGATGTGAAGGTAAAAAATATCACTACCAAAAAGTACATGACTCTGAAGAAAGGTACTCAGATCATCACTTATCTCAGAAAGTACAGTTCTCCGGTAAAGGCTGTTTATAAAAAGAACCAGAAAATCGAAGTGAGCGGCAAAGCACTTCGCTATACCGGATACTACTATGACAGCAAGGTAGATTATACCAGAGAAGCCAAGGAAAAATTCATCAACAGCAGAGGTTATTCCAGCAATACCCATTATCTGATCTGGGTAAACCACTATACCTGTAAGGTGAACCTTTTCTATGGATCTAAGGGTAACTGGAAACTCAGAAAAACTTTCCCGTGTGTAGTCGGTGCTTATATCACTCCTACCCCGCGTGGAGTTTATCATGTACAGACAACGACCACAAACTACTCCGGAAGCTATGGTCTGCGCTTCACTTACAGCTACCGCCTTATGAAGGGTAACTGGATCCACAAAAGACTCGGTTCTCCGATGAGCTACCCGGCTTCCCATGGATGTATCCGTATGAACATTCCGGATCTGACCTACGTTTACCAGCACTGCGGAGTCGGTACTACCGTTCTCAGTCATTAATCAAAAGTTATTTGAAAAAAATTATAGTTTTTTAGGAGAAAAAAATGGATAGATTATTAGAAATTTTAAATGATGTAAGACCGGACGTTGACTTTGAAAGTCAGACAGCGATTATCGACGATGGCATCATCGATTCTTTCGATATCATCTCCATCGTTTCCGAGCTGGATGATGAGTTTGATATCAGCATCCCGATCCATGAGCTTGAGCCGAAGAATTTCAATACTGTTGAAGCAATCTGGGAACTGATTCAGAAATTACAGGAAGAAGATTAATATGGGAATCACAACACTGAATTTTTTCGTCTTTCTGGCGATCGGTGTGCTGCTGTTTTACCGTATTCCGAAAAAGATGCAGTGGATGAGCTTGCTCATCCTCAGCATCTTCTTCTATGTATACGCAAGCCGCACCATGAGTATTTTTATCGGTATTACCTGTATCTCCGTTTACCTGCTCAGTCTTCTGATCGAGCGTTCGGATCTCCGTTATAAGGAGGAACTTCGACGTATCAAGGCCGGTGAGGTGGAAGGCGACAAAAAGCTGATCAAAAAACAGAATATGAACAGAAAGCGTCTCTGCATTGCCGCTGCAGCGTTGATCAATGTAGGAATGCTGGTCGTACTGAAGTTCTACAATATGATCTTTGCTGAGATCAATGCTTCTTTTTTTGGCGGCAGTGATCGCTTTTTCCCGCTGCTCTCCATTGGGCTTCCGCTCGGTATTTCATTTTACACCTTCCAGGCAATCGGTTATCTGGTTGACCTGTACCGCGGAAAGGTAAAAGCAGAACATAACTTTTTCAAAGTTTCTCTGTTCATCACGTTCTTTCCGCAGATACTGCAGGGACCGATCTCAAGATATGATCAGTTAAGCCCTCAGCTCTACGGGGAGCATGAGTTTGATTTTCAGAATATCTCAGACGGCTTCTATCTCATGCTCTGGGGTATATTCAAAAAAATGGTGATCGCCGACCGTGCAGGCATGATGTGTGATCTGGTCTTCCCGAATTACCTGAACTATTCCGGTATGCAGTTCTGGGTTGCCCTCGCCGCCTATACGATGCAGATGTATGGTGACTTTTCCGGAGGTATCGATATTATCCGCGGTGCGGCAAAGATGTTTGATATTGATATGGTAGATAACTTCACCCGTCCGTACTTCTCAAGAGATATCCCGGAATTCTGGCGCCGCTGGCATATTACACTCGGTACATGGTTTAAGGATTATCTGATGTATCCGGTTGCTCTTTCAGGTGTTGCACAGAATGTAACCAAGTCTCTTCGAAAGAAAGGAAAACCGCATCTGGCAAAGGTACTGCCCTCCTATGTGGCCTGTATCATTCTCTGGATGGCAAACGGCGCATGGCATGGGGCCGGCACACAGTATATCCTCTTTGGTGTCTATCATGGCATCCTTACTATTTTATCCATGGAATACCATGACCGTCTTGTGGCGCTTGGTGATCGCCTCCACTTCAACCAGCACTGTGTCACCTGGAGATGGTTTCAGGTACTCCGCACAATGCTGCTCGTAGCAATCGGACGTGTCATCTATATCACACCGAATTTCCATGCAGCGCTAGTGGTATTAAAGTCGATGGTCACCGTACCGAACTTCTGGATCTTCTTTGACGGTTCTGTATTCGATCTTGGATTAAACAGTGCAAACGCTCTGATCCTTGTCGTTGCCTGCCTGATCCTCTTTGGAGTTGAGCTTGCACAGGAGCTTGGCGGCGGAATGCATATCCGTGTATGGATGCGCAGCCAGAATGTCCTGATTCGCTGGATCATTGCCTTTGGTCTGATTTTTACGATTCTGATCTTCGGCATCTACGGCAAGGGTTACGATGCAGCAGGCTTTATTTACATGCAATACTAAACAGAAATGGAAAAGGATATGAAATTATGACACGCAAAATAATACGAAATCTGATTCTTGGCTGTCTGATCTTTCTGCTTCTGTTTTTCAGTCTCGGAAAACTGTTCAATCCGAAGTGGAATTATTACGGTAATCAGGCACAGACCCGAGTTCAGTCATTCTATCAGCAGCCAAAGGACAGCATCGACGTACTCTATACCGGTGCAAGCTTTGCCTACTGCGGTATCTCACCGCTCTCTATTTATGAAAAATACGGAATTACCGGCTATGTGTTCGCCAACCCGTCACAGAAGTCCTATATGAGCTATTATTACCTGCAGGAGGCACTGAAAACTCAGTCACCTTCTGTCGTGGTATATGAGGTAGGAACTGCCGCGGATGATTCTTTTGCAACAGAAGGATATCACCGCAAAAATCTGGATTACACGAAATGGTCCCGTGAGAAATGGGATACGATTCAGCTGATCCTCAAAAACTGTGCAGATGAAAGCATCAAGGATTATCTCTTCCCGCTTCTGCGCTATCACAGCCGCTGGGAAGACCTTTCCTCAGCAGATTTTAATATCTCCACGGATAAGGATTATTATCTGATGGGAACCGCATTAAAGCTGACAAGATCTGCTGCTTCCAAAAAAGCGATCAATAAATATCATGACTGGTCTTCTGACAAAGAAGCATCCGTAGCAGAGATGAATCAGGAATATATCCTGAAGATGAAGGAACTCTGCGAGAAAAACGGAAGTTCTTTCCTGCTTCTGAAAGTACCGAGCCTTGACTGGTCTCCGGCTATTTCAGATGCTGTTTCAAAGTTTGCAGAAGAAAATCAGATCCCGTTTCTTGATCTGAATCTTCATCAGGAGGAACTTGCGATCGACTGGACTACAGACAGCCATGACGCCGGTTCTCATGTAAATCTGCTCGGTGCGAAGAAGGTATCGGATTACCTCGGAGCATATCTCTCAGAAAACTACAGTTTTTCAAATACGCTCTCAAACGAGGATGCGGATCACTGGAAAACTTCTGCTGAGAAGTTCCAGCAGCTGCTTGATTCTTTCTCACTCAACGTAAGTCAGGAGCTTTCTGAGTATCTTTCTATCGCTTCCGATGAGAATTATACGGTGATGTTCTCACTCTCCGGTCAGGCTGATCAGGTGCTCAGCGAGGAACAGCGACAGGCACTGCTCTCCTGTGGACTTACACTTCCCGAAGCCGGAAGCAGTGATCATTATTATGCAGTACTTGACGGCGGCAAACTGATCGCTGAGGAATCCGGCAAAGGAAAACTTCGATGCGATCTGGAAGTTGATCCGTTGAAGGTAAGAGTTGTCAGCGGAAAGAACTCCGTCATTAAAGTAAATGATGGAGAATATGCCAGAAATACTGCAGGTCTGAATATCGTAGTATATGATAAGGCACTGCAGAAAATCGCAGACAGCGCAGTCTTTACCGTAAAGGAAGACGGCAGCGAACATGCGGAACATACGACGATCGTTCTGGTCTCAGACGACGGTGGTGAATAAGTCATCACTGTTCGCGCAAAAAAAGATCGATGCACATCCAATGCATCGATCTTTTTTTGTTTACCAGGTCGTACCCTGGTCGTATGTATAGGTCTGATCATATCCCTGATTGTAATAAGTCTGATCATAGGCAGTCTGATCATATCCCTGATTATAAGTCTGATCATACGTCTGAACACCGGTATCCTGTACCGCGCCGGCATTCTGAACTGTTTCCTGAGCTGCAGCTGTCTGACCATTCTCCGCTGTCTGTCCGGCTTCCGTTGAAGTCTGTGCAGCATC
>JAUNAF010000044.1 GCA_030527715.1 Eubacteriales bacterium | reverse complement strand
AATTTGTCGAGAAAATGACCTATAACGGAGAAACGGGGAAATGGGTCAACGAAATTTGTCAGGAAAGTGACCTATAGCGAAGAAATGCAGAAACAGGTCAAAATAAAGGATCAGGAAAGTGACCTATAACAAGAAAATGGGGAAACAGGTCAAATGAGCCTGGTGGAAAGTTGACCTGTGGCGCAGAAACCGAGAAACAAGTACTTCAAAGGAGGATCAATTTCATCTTTGATCCTCCTTTGAAGTACTTGTTGCTTAAAAGAAATCCAGAAATCCAGTATTCTTCAACGGTCGTTGAGTCGATCAGATCCATTCGTGATTGCCGCCGGTGACTGCGAGACTCAGCAGTGTGTCCATCATCTCGACTTCCTCACCTTCTACGATTTTCAGAAGCTTCGCCGTCTCTGCCTGCTCCGGCATTTCTTCGTCCGGTCCAAGCTCCATATCCACTTCTTCACCGCAGGCCGGGCAAACCAGAGCCGGTCCGATCATAACCGACAGAAAGCGGTTGCCGCATTCCGTGCATTCGTAAAATCCGGCTCTTTCTGTATCATCCGGTACATAGTACATATCAGGTTCCTCCTTTATTTGATGTTTTGTTTATCAGCATAGATAACTGCTCAGAGCCCATCTCGAAAATGCTTTGCAAGGCTCTGAATAGTTACCAGTATATCACAAATCGAGCGGTTATTATCAGGAAATCCATGTCATTGTACAGATGTTGGAAATGAAAGGACTGTTGATGATAATAATTATCATATGTGAAAATCAAACTTTCAAATTCGAAAAGTTTATTGACACTATATCGTTAAAATGCTAGAATATCCATAAAAAGGGAGTGGAAAAATGTTAAAATGCACATAACCACACCCGGATAAGATGACGTGCAATGAAAGCAAAGGAGGAAGATGGAAATGAGTAGTAAACCGGTACTTGGAATTCTTGGATTTTCTGATGGAGATGCAGCAGCGCACAAGATGCTCGCACCGATCGTGCAGGCACAGGTAGATGCGATTGAGCAGGCTCTGAAGGCTGACGGACGTGTGGAAGTTGTTGTGGCAGAGGATATCGCACACAGCGACAAGACCGCAAAGGCTTATGCAGAGGGACTGAAAGAGAAGGGTGTAGATGCAACGATCTTTGCATACGGCGTATTTGCATTCCCGGTATTCAGTGTAATCGCAGCAAGATACGGCAAAGGCCCGTTCCTTCTGGCAGCACCGTTTAATCCGGACTGGCCGGGTATGGTATCCATGCTGGCAGCAGGCGGCGGACTGGATCATGAGGGAATCGATCACTTCCGCGTTGCAGGTGATGTAAAAGAAAAAGATGTTCTGGACAAGATCATTACCTTCGCAAAATGTGCAAAAGTAGTCAGCCGCTTAAACGGACAGAAATACGGTCTGATCGGCGGACGCAGCCTTGGTATGTACAGCACCACAGTTTCCATGCAGGACTGGCAGGATAAGTTTGGCGTAGATATCGAGCATATCGATCAGCTTGAGATCGTTCGTCGTGCAGAGACCATCGATGACGCACAGGTAGAGAAGGCATTTGCATGGCTGACAGAGAACGTTGGCAAGATCGAGTACAACGGAACCTCCTTCACACCGGAGAAGCTGAAGACTCAGATCCGTCATTATGAGGCAACAAAGCAGATCATCGATGAGAACGAGCTCGATTTCATCGGCGTAAAATGTCATTATGAGATGAGCGCACATTACTGTACACAGTGCTTAAGCGCAGCATTCCTGAACGATCCGTATGACTGGGATGGAGCAAAGAAGCCGTTCGTCTGTGCATGTGAGGCAGACTCAGATGCAGCACTTACCATGCAGATCTTAAAGCTGCTCACCGGTGATCCGGCAATCTTCATGGATGTTCGTCACTGGGATCAGGAGAACGGAGTTATGGAGTTCTGTAACTGCGGTTCCCAGTCTACCTACTATGCAGCAGCAAGTGATGACTTTAAAGAGAATCTGGCAAAGGTAACCCTGTATCCGGCACTGGATCTGTATCCGGGCGGAGGATGTCATGTAAATCTGCAGACAAAGCCGGGCAAGGCAACCATCGCAAGACTCTGCAGAAGAAAGAGAAACGGCGAAGAGCGCTACTACATGACCATTATTCCGTGCGAGTTCGTAGAGCTGCCGAAAGAGCGTGAGAAACTGACTACCATGGAGTGGCCGCATGTATTTGCAAAGCTTCCGTTCGATCACAATATCTTCCTTGAGAAGTTCGGAGCAAACCACTGCCACGCAGTATATGGAGATCATGTAGAAGAGCTGAAGATGATCTGCCGTATGCTCGACGTAGACGTAGAAATGTACAGCTAGAAACAAAAAGGCGATACGTCCGCAGCAGAGCCGCGTCAGCACAGGCGAAGCTGTGGACATAACCCATAATTAAATAGAAGCGAGGAAAACAGATATGCAGAGAATTTTAAACGATCCGGACAACATTGTTGACGAGATGCTCAAAGGTTTTTTAAAGACACACAATGATATCGTGGAAGCTACTGAGAATCCGCGTGTAGTAAAGGCAAAAGATATCCCGGAAGGCAAGGTTGGTGTAGTGACCGGCGGCGGTTCAGGACATAAGCCGGCGTTTATCGGATACATTGGAAAGAATATGTGTGATGCAGTCGCAGTAGGAGAGATCTGCTCCTCACCGACAGCAGCAGCATTCCTGGATGCTTACAAAGTAGCAGATCAGGGCAAAGGTGTAGCCTGCCTGTACGGAAACTATTCCGGTGATAACATGAACGTAAAGATGGCGGTAAAAATGGCAAAGAGAGCCGGCATCGAAGTAAAGACCGTCGTTGCAAATGATGACGTAGCATCTGCACCGAAGGATCAGAGAGAAAAAAGACGTGGTGTAGCAGGTGAGGTCCTGATGTGGAAAGTCGGCGGTGCAAAGGCAGCGCAGGGCGGCACACTGGATGAAGTTATCGCAGCAGCACAGAAGGCGATCGACAATACCAGAAGCGTTGGTATCGGATTAAGCCCGTGTACCCTTCCGGCAGTAGGACATCCGAACTTTGAGATCAAAGAGGGAACCATGGAAGTAGGTATCGGACATCACGGTGAGCCGGGTATCGAAGTATGCCCGCTGGAGAGCGCACATGACATGGCAAAGCGCATGGTAGACATCGTGCTTCCGGATTATCCGTTTGAGAGCGGAGACGAAGTTGTTGTACTGGTATCCGGACTTGGCGCAACACCGGTCATGGAGCTGTATGTACTCTATGATGAGATCGATGAACTGCTCAAGGCAAAGGGCATCGTGACACATCGCGCATATGTAGGCAACTACTTCACATCCATGGAGATGATGGGTGCAACACTGACCATCATGAAACTGGATGATGAGCTGAAAGAGCTGATCGACATGCCGGCAAACAGCATGGGATTAAAGCAGTTTTAATCAGGAAAACAGCGAAGCTTAAGTATCTGAACGCAGCGAAGCGGACTGCGAAGGTCCGCTTTGCCGGAAATAAACAGCAAAATCTGTAAATACAGAGTAATTGGAGGACAAAATGAGCGCATTTTCAAATGCAAACGGAAAGCCGGTACTCTTAAAGATGGTAAAGGCGATCCAGGAGAATAAAGCATATCTCGGCGAAGTAGACGGACTGATCGGAGACGGCGATCACGGCATGAATATGAACAAGGGCTTCACCCTGTTCGAGAAAGAGTTCGGAGAGCAGGAATTTGGTTTCTCTGAGGGCGTATTCAACCTTGGAAATATCCTGTTTTCACAGATCGGCGGATCAATGGGACCGATCTACGGAACCATTTTCATGGATATGTCAGATGCAGGAGAGGACTTTGATGAGATCTCCACAGCAGAGCTGGCACAGATGCTGGCAGCAGGTCTTGAGGGACTGCAGGGCATCGTAGAGGCACAGGTGGGAGACAAGACTCTGGTAGATACTCTGTCACCGGCAGTAGATTCTCTGAAGGCATCCGCAGAGGCGGGCGAGGATCTGCAGACAGCACTTCCGAAGATGAAGGAAGCTGCACAGAAGGGTATGGAGTCCACCAAGGATCTTGTAGCAAAGTTCGGTCGTTCCAGCAGACTCGGAGAGAGATCCAGAGGCGTACTGGATGCAGGCAGCGTATCCTGCTGCATCATCCTGCAGGCAATGGCAGACGGAATCCTTGAAACACTGTAATCATTAAGATAAAAATCAGATCAAAAGATCAGAAATCAGGAGGCAGTATCATGAAACGTTCCTTAATCAACACAAATATCGAGTGGGCAATGAAACTCTGCAAGGAGATGAATTTCAATCTTCCGAGCTTTGCATTCTGGACACCGGAAGAGTGGGAGGAGAAAAAGAATCTGACACAGACCATGCGTCAGGTTGGACTTGGATGGGATGTAACCGACTATGCGAGCGGCGATTTCGATAAGATCGGCGCAGTACTGTTCACACTGAGAAACGGCAAGTACGGCGATATGGAGCGTCCGTACTGCGAAAAGATCATCGCAATGAAAGACAAGCAGATCCTTCCGTGCCACTTCCACTATGACAAGACTGAGGATATCATCAACCGTGCAGGCGGAACACTCTGTGTTCAGGTTTGGAACTCCACAAGCAAAGAGGACGGTTACAAGGTAGACGAGGAGTCTGAGGTACATGTAGTATGCGACGGTATGGACGTAACCGTACCGGCAGGCGGAATCGTAAAAGTAAGCAACGGCAACAGCATCACACTGACACCGTACATCTATCATCGTTTCTATGCAGAGGGCGGAGACCTGATCGTAGGCGAAGTATCCAAGGTAAATGACGATGCTAACGATAACCATTTCTCAGAAGAGATGAGACTGACCATCGAGGAGGATGAGCCGGTACGTCATATCCTCTGCGGCGGCTATGTAATGGAGTAATACAATACAGGGAGGTATTCCGATATGTATTTTAAATTTGGGGTAGACAGCTTTATCTGGGCTGAAAGTTTTACAGAGAAGGATCTCTGGATCATTGAAAAAGCGAAAGAAATCGGATTTGAAGTAGTGGATTTCGCAATCTCCAATCCGTACACTTTCCCGACACAGGCAGTCAAGGCTGAGCTTGCGCGTGTCGGCATCGACTGCGTATGCACCACAACACTGACTGCAGAGACCAATCCGATCTCTCCGGATCCGGAAGTTCGCCGTGCAGCGATCAATGCAATGAAAAAATGTGTGGATATCTGCAATGAGCTCGGTGCTCCGATCCTCGGCGGTGTAAACTATGCAGGCTGGGGATATCTGACCAAGCGTCCGCGTACACAGCAGGAATGGGATTGGGGCGTAGAGTCCATGAGAGAGACTGCAGAGTACGCAAAGGCAACCGGAGATCTGACGATCTGCGTAGAGTGCGTCAACCGTTTTGAGACACATTTCCTGAACATCGCAGAGGATGCAGTACAGTTCTGTAAGGATGTTGGCACCGGCAATATGAAGGTGCATCTGGACTGCTTCCATATGATCCGTGAGGAGAAGAGCTTTGCAGGAGCAGTAAAGACCTGCGGCAAGGAATATCTTGGATACATTCATGTAAATGAGAATGACCGTGGTATCCCGGGAACCGGTCTGGTACCGTTCAAGGAGTTCTTCACAGCAGTTCACGAAGTGGGCTATGACGGACCGCTGGTAATCGAGTCCTTCGATCCGAAGTTTGAAGAGCTTGCAGGAAACTGCGCGATCTGGCGCAAGCTGGCAGAGAGCGGCGAGGCACTCGCCATCGAAGGTCTGGCAAATCTGAAAGCGATCGCAGCCGAGCTGTAAAAAGCCTGACATCGGTCGAAAAATGTAAATGTAAAGGAAAGCAAAGTTATGAAGAACAATCAGACGGATTTCCCGCCCGCATCAAGGAGGACTCTTCAGATCCTTGATCTGTTTATGGAGGATCCATCCTCGAAAACATTGAAGATGATCTCAGAAAAGCTGGAGATTCCGTTTACCTCCGCCTACCGTATAGTCATGTGCATGCAGGATTACGGATATCTGGTAGAGGATCCGGGCCGGACAGGGCATGTGCAGCTCGGGTACAAGCTTTCCAGACTTTCGGATATCGCATTTACAGAGAAAAAACTGGTGGAGCTGGCGAAACCATATATGGAGCAGATCATGAGTGATCTGAATCAGGCAAGTCAGCTCTGCATACTGACAGACAATGGTGTCTGCACGATAGAGCAGATCCTTCCGAGGGATGCGGTCGTTTGCATCACGGCATTGAACGAATCCATCCCGATAAACATCAGTGCTTCCGGAAAGATACTGACAGCCCTGCTTCCACCGAAGGAGCGGAGAGAGTTTCTGAAGAAGGCGGTACTGCGTTTTGAGAAGAATACCGGGCATACGATCGTGGATCCGGTACTGTTCCAGTCTCATTTAGAGGAGATCGAGAGACAGGGATACGGTACTGACGATGAAGAATATGCAGACGGGATCGGCTGTATTGCCGTACCGATCGTGGATTCGCAGCAGAAAGTGGTTGCGGCGATCGGTACAACAGGCGCCGTACAGTATTACAAAAACGAGGCGAACTTGACATCGACCCTGCAATACTTAAAAAGAACAGCTCAGGAAATCGGCAAACAGCTTTCCTGAGCTGTTTTGCTTACCTGGTATGCAAAGAGAACGTCCGGCGGACGTTCTTTTGCTTGCGGTTTTCGTGATTTTCATATATTATGGTGAATTATAAGGAAATCAGGATCAAAATTTTGATCGCAACCATGATGCCGGATGTTTTGCACCCAGTGCTCCCCAAGGTATCATGCATGGAATTTGGGAGGATATATGATTACAGGACAGCTGATACAATCTATGCTGGAAGAGCTTCGTTCCATCACCAGAATCGATCTGTGTGTATGTGATCTTGAGGGACATATTTCAGCTACTACTTTTTCAGAGGAAACACCGTCTGCAGAGACGATCAGATATTTTGTAATGTCAGAGGCCGACAGCCAGGTAATGCAGGGCTACTACTTTTTCAAGGTGATGGATGAGTCCGAGCCGGAGTACGTGCTGATTGCGAAGGGCAGCGGCGAGGATGCCTATATGATCGGTAAGATCACAGTCTGCGAGCTGCAGAATCTGATGGTCGCATACAAGGAGCGCTACGACAAGAGCAGCTTTATCCAGAACATTCTTCTGGACAACCTGCTTCTGGTAGATATCTACAATCGTGCGAAAAAACTGCGCATCGAGTGCGAGGCAAGACGTGTGGTAATTATTATTGAGACAAAGCAGGAGAAGGACAGCAATGCACTTGAGATCGTAAAGACACTCTATGCAGGAAATTCTCATGATTTTGTTGTGGCAGTGGATGAGAAAAACATCATTCTCGTCAAGGAAGTGCCGGCAGACGGAGATTATGCTATCGTGGATGCCGAGGCTCATATGCTTCTGGATATGCTGAATGCTGAGGCGATGTCCAACGTGCGTGTGGCTTACGGAACGATCGTTTCAGAGATCCACAGACTCTCCAAGTCCTACAAAGAGGCGAAAATGGCCCTCGATGTCGGTAAGATCTTCTACGAGGAGAAGACGATCATTGCCTACAATACCCTCGGAATCGGCCGCCTGATCTATCAGCTCCCGATGCCGCTGTGTGAGATGTTCATGGATGAGGTATTTGAAGGAAAGACACCGGAGGATCTGGATGAGGAGACCCTCACCACGATCAACCGCTTCTTTGAGAACAGTCTGAACGTGTCAGAGACCGCACGTCAGCTGTATATTCACAGAAATACTCTGGTCTACCGACTGGAGAAACTGCAGAGAACGACAGGGCTGGATATCCGTGACTTTGAGGAGGCGCTGACCTTCCGCATTGCACTGATGGTAAACAGCTATATGAAGCACATGAAGCAGATGGAAGAGTAGACGTATCCCGAAATTGTGACAGAAGACAGAGGAGGACGGCAGAATGAAATTATATAATGGCGGGGTTTACCTGCTGAATGGAACAGAGATCGTAGAGGACGGCCCGGAGGCAGCGAAGATCCTTGCTGCGAAGACCGGCAGCACACCATCTAAAGAAGAAGCAGCAAAGCAGACGATTGCCTATGGCATTTTAAAGGATCACAATACTTCCGGAAACATGGAGAAGCTGCAGATCCGATTCGACAAGCTGACTTCCCATGACATCACCTTTGTCGGTATTATTCAGACAGCGAGAGCATCAGGACTGGAGCGCTTTCCGATCCCGTATGTGCTGACCAACTGTCACAACAGCCTTTGCGCGGTGGGCGGTACGATCAATGAAGATGACCACATGTTTGGCTTAAGCTGTGCGAAAAAGTACGGCGGAGTCTATGTTCCGCCTCATCAGGCAGTTATCCACCAGTTTGCGAGAGAGATGCTTGCAGGCGGCGGAAAGATGATCCTCGGCTCAGATTCCCATACCCGCTATGGTGCACTGGGAACGATGGCCATGGGTGAGGGCGGTCCGGAGCTGGTAAAACAGCTGCTGTCCAAGACTTACGATATCAACATGCCGGGAGTGGTAGCGATCTATCTGACCGGAAATGTGCAGAAGGGAGTCGGCCCGCAGGATGTGGCGCTGGCGATCATCGGAGAGGTATTTGCCAACGGCTATGTCAACAATAAAGTAATGGAGTTTGTCGGACCGGGCGTGGAGAATTTAAGCGCAGATTTCCGTATCGGAGTCGATGTTATGACCACCGAGACCACCTGCCTCTCTTCTATCTGGAAGACAGATGCAAAGATCCGTGAATTCTACGAGATCCACGGAAGAACCGAAGAATATAAGGAGCTGAACCCTGGCGCTGTTGCTTACTATGACGGTATGGTAGAGGTAGATCTGTCAAAGATCAAGCCGATGATCGCGATGCCGTTCCATCCGAGCAACACCTACACGATCGAGGAGCTGAATGCAAACCTGACCGACATCCTTCTGGATGTGGAGAAGCGTGCTCTGGTCAGCCTGGACGGTGCAGTGGACTATACCCTGCGCAATAAGGTGCGCGACGGCAGACTGTATGTGGATCAGGGAATCATTGCAGGCTGTGCGGGCGGCGGCTTTGAAAATATCTGTGCTGCGGCGGACATCCTGAAGGGAGCATCCATCGGCGCAGACGAGTTTACCTTAAGCATTTATCCGGCAAGTACGCCGATCTATATGGAACTGGCGAAAAACGGCAGACTGGCTGATCTGATGGCGACCGGTGCGATCGTAAAGACCGCATTCTGCGGACCGTGCTTCGGTGCGGGCGATACCCCGGCAAACAATGCCTTCAGTATCCGTCATTCCACCAGAAACTTCCCGAACCGTGAGGGCAGCAAGCTGCAGAGCGGACAGATCTCCTCTGTAGCACTGATGGATGCACGTTCGATCGCTGCGACCGCAGCCAACAAGGGATATCTGACGGCTGCAACAGATGTAGATGTGAACTTTACGAACCCGAAATATTTCT
The DNA here is from genome assembly GCA_030527715.1 of Eubacteriales bacterium. Classification (GTDB taxonomy): domain Bacteria; phylum Bacillota; class Clostridia; order Lachnospirales; family Lachnospiraceae; genus Marvinbryantia. The sequence continues at coordinate 9,138 of JAUNAF010000044.1, read as the reverse complement.
TTGACAGCACGATCTATGCAAACCGTGTATTTGACAGCAAGGGCGTTGCAGATCCGGAGACAGAGATCAAGTTCGGACCGAATATCAAAGACTGGCCGGCGATGCCGGAGCTGACGGACAACCTGATCCTGAAGGTGGTTTCTGAGATCCATGATCCGGTGACCACAACGGATGAGCTGATCCCGTCCGGTGAGACTTCCTCTTACCGTTCCAACCCGCTGGGTCTGGCAGAGTTTACCCTCTCCAGAAAGGATCCGGAGTATGTGGGACGTGCTAAGGAAGTGCAGAAGGCTGAGAAGGCAAGAGAGGCAGGAGAGTGCATGGGTGAGGCTCTTCCGGAGCTGCGTCCGGTCATGCATGCGGTAAAGGCTGCCTTTGAAGGTGTCAACAAGACCAATACCGGTGTCGGCAGCACCATCTTTGCAGTAAAGCCGGGAGACGGTTCTGCGCGTGAGCAGGCAGCTTCCTGTCAGAAGGTGCTCGGCGGCTGGGCAAACATTGCCAACAGCTATGCGACAAAGAGATATCGTTCCAATCTGATCAACTGGGGTATGCTTCCGTTCCTTGTAGATGAGGGAGAACTGCCGTTTGCGAACGGGGATTATCTGTTTATCCCGCAGATCCGCAAGGCGATCGAAGAAAAGGCTTCAGAGATCAAGGCGTATGTAGTAGGAGAGACGATGAAAGAATTTACCCTCAGAATGGGTGAGCTCACCGACGATGAGCGCACCATCATCCTGAAGGGATGTCTGATCAATCATTATAAAGGCTGATCATTCAGATCAAGAAATGCTTCATTTAAAGAGATCTGCAAATCGGAGAACGTATGGACAGAACCAAAGCCTGCCTGAAAATACAGCTGCAGGCGGCGGTCCATCTGCGCAAGCATCTGTGCGATCCGGTGACTGCGGATCTCTTTTTCATTTTCTCCGGTGACCTCCTCCTTGCAGGGGATCACGATCTGGTACTGGTTGGAGAGTGCAGGACCGACGATAGCAGTCGGGAAAAAGGCGCGCAGGATCTGTCGGAACAGGTGATAGTCCTTGTGCAGGCGGACGGTGGCGCCGATGAGATTCTGCAGACCGCCCTCTTCGCTGAGTTCACCGTACTGCAGGAGCATCACCCATCCGTGGGTGTCGGAGATATTGAGCAGACTGCAGTAGCTTCCGATCTGCTGTGCCGCCTGCGGATCCGTGTCCGAGAATGGCAGCAAGAGCAGTCGGCTGACCAGGCCGGACTCGAGGATCGGCAGGACGATCTCCATTTTTTCCTTATTCTCGCGCTTCTGTGCTTCCTGCATTTCCCGATGCGTGAGGATCGAGATCGCATTGGAGATACTGCTGGTCATCTGCGCTTTGGAAACAGGTTTTTTCAGATAGTCCAGAACTCCGAGGTACTCGCCCTCCCTCTGGAAATTGACACGTCCGGTGTGGGAGACGATCAGAAAAAGGCAGCTTTTCTGGAGATAATGGAACTCGCGGATCGTGCTGATGCCGCGCACTCCGGTCATCTGGATGTTGATCAGGAGAATGTCCGGATTGTATTTGTGAAAGGTATCCGTCAGCTGACTGATATTCTTGGCGGTACGCACATCGCAGGTGTCCGGAAACTTCTCTTCAATGATGACTTTCAGGGAATCCAGAGCGATGCCTTCATTATCTGCAAGCAGTATTTTATACATAAAAAACCCTCTCAAGAATTTGTAATTTGTCTAAAATGATGTTATTATAGATGATAACACTGAAAGGTTATCGTATTCAAGCATCAAAAGAAAATACATCAACTGGAGGAGAAGAAGATGGAAAACATTCCTAAGATCAAAATTGGTATTGTAGCTGTCAGCCGTGACTGCTTCCCGGAGTCACTTTCTGTAAACCGCAGAAAAGCGCTTGTGGAGGCTTATGCAAAAAAATATGATGCGGCAAACATCTATGAATGTCCGGTCTGTATCGTGGAGAGCGAGATCCACATGGTACAGGCACTGGAAGACCTGAAGGCAAATGACTGTAATGCACTGGTAGTATATCTGGGCAACTTTGGACCGGAAATCTCAGAGACTCTGCTGGCAAAACATTTTGACGGACCCGCGATGTTTATCGCTGCAGCCGAGGAGAGCGGAGCTGATCTGGGCAACGGACGAGGAGACGCTTACTGCGGTATGCTCAATGCCAGCTACAATCTTGCACTGCGCAACGTAAAGGCCTACATTCCGGAGTATCCGGTAGGTACAGCGGAAGAGTGTGCAGATATGATCGAGGAATTCGTACCGATCGCACGTGCCATCGTTGCACTGAAGGATCTGAAGGTGATCTCCTTCGGACCGCGTCCGCTGAACTTCCTGGCATGCAATGCACCGATCAAGCAGCTCTACAACCTTGGCGTGGAGATCGAGGAGAACTCTGAGCTGGATCTGTTTGAGGCATTCAAGAAGCATGAGGGAGATCCGCGTATCCCGGATGTGGTAAAGGATATGGAGGCAGAGCTCGGCGAGGGCAACTTAAAGCCGGAAGTACTGCCGAAGCTCGCACAGTATGAGCTGACCCTGTTAGACTGGATCGAGGAGCACAGAGGCTACCGCAAGTATGTGACCATCGCAGGCAAGTGCTGGCCGGCTTTCCAGACACAGTTCGGATTTGTTCCGTGCTATGTAAACAGCCGACTGACCGGACGCGGCATCCCGGTATCCTGTGAGGTGGATATCTACGGTGCACTTTCCGAGTTTATCGGAACCGCAGTCAGCGATGATGTGGTAACTCTGCTGGATATCAACAATACGGTTCCGGCTGACATCTATGATGCGGACATCAAAGGAAAATACAATTATACACAGAAGGATACCTTCATGGGCTTCCACTGTGGAAATACCAGTTCCAAAAAGCTTGCCTTCTGCAGCATGAAATACCAGCTGATCATGGCAAGAACCCTGCCGGAGGAGTCCACTCAGGGTACTCTTGAGGGAGACATCGTACCGGGTGACATCACCTTCTACCGTCTGCAGAGCACCGCAGACAACAAGCTGCGCGCCTATATCGCACACGGCGAGGTACTTCCGGTGGCAACCCGTTCCTTCGGAGGCATCGGTGTATTCGCAATTCCGGAGATGGGAAGATTCTACCGTCATGTTCTGATCGAGGGCAATTTCCCGCATCACGGAGCAGTTGCTTTCGGACACTACGGCAAGGCGCTTTACGAAGTATTCAAATACATTGGTGTGGATGTAAGTGAGATCGGATACAATCAGCCGGCAGGCGTGAGATATCCGACTGAGAACCCGTTTGCATAAGGAGGTTCCAAAGAAGATGAGCTTATATATTGGTATTGACCTGGGCACCTCAGCGGTAAAACTGCTGCTGATGGATGCACAGGGAAAGATTCATAAGATTGTTTCAAAAGAATACCCGCTGCATTTTCCGCATCCGGGCTGGTCAGAGCAGGAGCCTGCAGACTGGTGGAACGGTGTGAAAGAGGGGCTGAAGGAACTGACGGCTGACTGTGAGAAAAGTCAGATCGCAGGCATCAGTTTCGGCGGTCAGATGCACGGTCTGGTAGCACTGGATGCATCTGACGAGGTGATCCGTCCGGCGATCCTCTGGAACGACGGACGTACCCAGAAACAGACAGATTATCTGAACGAAGTGGTTGGCAGAGAAAAGCTCTCTGCCTGCACCGCGAATATTGCATTTGCAGGATTTACAGCTCCGAAGCTTCTCTGGATGAAGGAGGAGGAGCCGGAGAACTTTGCCAGAATCCGCAAGATCATGCTCCCGAAGGACTATATCGCGTTTAAGCTGTCAGGCGTTCACTGTACAGATTACTCAGACGCCTCCGGTATGCTGCTTCTGGATGTCGAGCACAAGTGCTGGTCCAGAGAGATGATCGAGATCTGCGGACTGACAGAGGATGTGATGCCGAAGCTGTTCGAGAGCTATGAGACGGTCGGCACGATCCTTCCGGAGCTTGCAGACGAGTTTGGATTTTCAAAAGACGTAAAGATCGTGGCAGGTGCGGGAGACAATGCGGCAGCAGCAGTCGGTACCGGAACCGTCGGCGACGGACGCTGCAACATTTCTCTGGGAACCAGCGGAACGATCTTCATTTCCAGCAAGAGCTTTGGTGTGGATGAGCACAATGCGCTCCACTCCTTTGACCATGCGGACGGAAATTATCACCTGATGGGCTGCATGCTCTCCGCTGCCTCCTGCAATAAGTGGTGGATGGACGAGATCATCGGCACAAAGGATTATGGCGCAGAGCAGGCACAGATCGAAAAGCTCGGTGAGAATCATGTGTTCTTCCTGCCGTATCTGATGGGTGAGCGTTCCCCGCATAACAATCCGAACGCGAGAGGCACCTTTATCGGCATGACGATGGATACGACCAGAGCCGATATGACGCAGGCCGTGCTCGAGGGTGTGGCATTTGCCATCCGTGATTCCTTTGAGGTTGCAAAATCTCTGGGTATTCAGATCGACCGCACAAAGATCTGCGGCGGCGGAGCGAAGAGCCCGCTGTGGAAAAAGATCATTGCGAATGTCCTCGGTCTGAAGGTCGATATGATCGAGAGTGAGGAAGGTCCGGGATACGGCGGAGCCATGCTGGCTGCAGTAGCCTGCGGAGAGTTCGCAAGTGTTGAGGAAGCGGCTGAAAAACTGGTCAAGGTAGTGGATACGATCGAGCCGGATCCTGCACTGGTAGAGAAATACAATGAAAGATATGCAAAATTTGCAAAGATCTATCCGACGGTAAAATGCCTGTTTGATGAGGTGACGATCTAAATTTACGGTAACTATTCAGAGCCTGTCTCGAAAATGCTTCGCATGGCTCTGAATAATTACATTTACTGAAGAGATGGAGGAAGATATATGGCAGGAGTGATCACTGCATGCATCGCACTGCTCGTAATGGCACTGGTTGCGGTTTTTGCCGGTATTGTTACAGTGGTAGCAACGGTTTCCGGATTTTCAAAGACACCAGAAGGCGATGACGACTAAGAAAGAATAAGAAGGAAGCGAAGAGTAGAAGTATGACAAAAGAAGAATTCTGGCAGCTGTCCGCTGCAGAAAACCTGATCCTTGACGGAGCGACCGGCTCCAATTTACGAAAAATGGGGATGCCTGCGGGCATCTGCACTGAGCTCTGGATCCTGGAGCATCCGGAGACACTGCAGCAGCTGCAGAGAGACTTTGCGGCTGCCGGCAGCAGAATCGTATATGCACCGACCTTCGGAGCAAACCGGATGAGCATGGCGCGCTTTGGATATGAAGGAGATATCACAGAGCTGAACCGCCGCCTGGTGGATGTGACCAGAGGAGCAGGTCTGGAAGGAGTCCTGATCGGCGGAGATATGTCGACGACAGGACAGCTTCTGGAGCCAAGGGGAGAGCTTACCTATGAGAAGCTCTACGAGGTATATCAGGAGCAGGCACAGGCACTCGCAGACTGCGGCGTGGATCTGATCGCTGCAGAGACGATGCTGACCATTGAGGAGCTGACCGTACTGCTGGATGCAGTGCAGTCCGTCTGCGATCTGGCAGTCCTGTGTACCCTGACCGTAGAATCAGACGGCTCTCTGCTTTACGGCGGACATATCACAGAGGCAGTGGAGACACTTCAGGAGATGGGTGCGGCAGCAGTCGGGGTAAACTGCTCTCTCGGCCCGGATCAGCTTGAAGCAGTGACTGCATCGATGAAGAGAGTGGCAAAAGTGCCGGTGATCGTAAAGCCGAATGCGGGGATCCCGACCATTGATGCGCAGGGAACCGCACATTACAGCATGGGACCGGAGGCATTCGCGACAGCGATGCAGAACATCCGCAAGGCGGGTGCTGATATCGTCGGCGGCTGCTGCGGAACGACACCGGAGTATATCCGTCTGCTGAAAAGCACGGTATAGGCGCTGTCTGCTGCATAGAATTTGACAGAAATGGGGGAAGCAGCAATGCAGGAAGAAACAAGACCATTTATACCGTGGCAGCTCGTGGACGATTTCATGACCGCGGTATTTGTAAAGGAGGGGGTCCCGGAGGCCGATGCACGACTCTGTGCAGATGTGCTTCTGGAGAGTGACCGGAGAGGAATCGAGAGCCATGGCTGCAATCGATTCAAACCGATCTACATTGACCGTATCCGTGCCGGGATCTTAAACCCGGTGACGAAGATCGATATTTTAAAGGAGACACCGACCACTGCGGTTCTGGATGCAAATGACGGCATGGGCATGGTGGCTTCCAAAAAGGCCATGGATATGTGTATTGAGAAGGCACATACCTACGGCATGGGCATGGTGGCAGTCCGCAATTCCTCACACTACGGAATTGCCGGATACTGGGCAGGACTTGCGGTGAAGGAGAATATGATCGGTATCACCGGAACCAATGCCAGACCATCGATCGCACCGACCTTTGGTGTGGAAAATATGCTGGGTACCAACCCGCTGACCTTCGGTATGCCGACAGACGAGCCGTTCCCGTTCATGCTGGACTGCGCGACATCGATCACGCAGAACGGCAAGATCGAGTACTACGCACGCATCGGCCATGATACACCGGCAGGCATGGTGATCGCCCGCGACGGCAGTACCATGACGGATTCTGCTCAGATTCTGAAGGATATCCGCAGCAATAAAGCTGCTCTGACACCGCTTGGCGGAATCGGAGAGACACTCGGCGGATACAAGGGCTACGGCTATGCGACCGTGGTAGAGATTCTCTCCGCAGCACTGCAGTCAGGTATTTTCCTGCGCGCGCTGAGCGGAAAGGACGAGGAAGGAAAACAGCATCCGTATCATCTGGGTCATTTCTTTATGGCCATCGATACCGAGGCGTTCATGGGTGCAGAGGCCTTCAAAAAGACCACAGGTGATATCTTAAGAGACTTAAGAGGCTCTGAACATGCACCGGGACAGGAGCGTATCTACACCGCAGGAGAGAAAGAGTACGATGTCTGGATGTACCGCAAGGACAAGGGCGTACCTGTAACTGAGGCAGTACAGAAGGAATTCGTTGAGATGAGGGACCGCTACGGACTGACACAGTTCAGGTTCCCGTTTGAGAAGTAGGCATCACAGAAATTTCTTGCAATATGAATTCTCTGGTGCTACTATAATATCAATAGTGCAGCGATTCAGAGCTCATCTCGAAAATGCTTTGCATTTCCTCGATGTGGCTTCTGAATCGTTGCCAAATAGCAGATAGAGCGTAAAAGGTGCCGGAATCTGGCAATGTGCTGCATTCCGGGTAAAAGGGAAACAGGTGCAAATCCTGTGCGAACCCGTCACTGTGAGCAGAGAGTACAGATCAGATGCAGGCGTATGTCCGGGATTAACGGCGTATGGCAGGCGGTCACTGGGAAACCGGGAAGGCTTGATCTGATACGATGACCTGCAAGTCAGGAAACCTGCCTTTTGCAAGGGTACAGGGATCTGTAGATGCCAAATCACGTGGAAGTTGATTGTGCCGTAAGTATCGGGGACTGCCTTTTGTGCAGATACTGCCGGATGCTGACCTACCATACACGCGATAAAATCCTCAGACGGACTGTCTGAGGATTTTTTATGCAGCAGGATACCCGCATATCTGTAAATATTTATTACATTACAGGATCTGAGGGATCCGGACAATCAGGAGGAAAACATGAAAACTAAAACCGTAAAAGCACTTCTTCTGGCAGCAACCGTAGCTATGGCTTCTATGTCTTCTGCAGCTGTATTCGCTGAGGATGCAACTGAGGCAGTTGAGACTGAGGCAGAGGTATCTGAGGATAAGGCAGCAGCTGATGAGGTCGCAGCTCTGATCGATGCCATCTATGTTCAGGAGTGGACAGAGGATACCGCTGAGCAGTGCGCAAAGGCAAAAGAGGCATGGGATGCACTGACCGACGAGCAGAAAGAGCTGGTAGAGGGTGAAGAGGCAGACCCGGATTACTTTGGAAGAGATACCGGTGATGCATCAGCAGATGATCCGAAGAACGGTGATGAGATCGGTGAGAATGAGCTGCTGGTAGTCAGCTTCGGTACTTCCTTCAATGACAGCCGTGCAGAGGATATCGGCGGCATCGAGGCAGCACTGGCAGAGGCAAATCCGGACTGGTCTGTAAGAAGAGCATTCACCGCTCAGATCATCATCAACCATGTACAGGCTCGTGACGGCGAGGCAATTGACAACATGAAGCAGGCTCTGGACCGTGCAGTTGACAACGGTGTCAAGAACCTGGTAGTTCAGCCGACTCATCTGATGCATGGTGCTGAGTATGACGAGATGAACGAGATGCTGGCTGAGTACGCTGACAAGTTTGAGAGCGTAAAGGTAGCAGAGCCGCTGCTCGGTGAGGTTGGCGAGGATGCAACCGTGATCAACGAGGATAAGGCAGCAGCAGCTGAGGCAGTCGTTGCAGCAGCAGTGGAGGAGTCTTCCTACGATACTCTGGATGCAGCAGCTGAGGACGGAACCGCATTCGTACTTATGGGTCATGGAACTTCCCATACCGCAAAAGTTACCTACAGCCAGATGCAGACTCAGATGAACGAGCTTGGTTACAAGAACGTATTCATCGGTACTGTAGAGGGTGAGCCGGAAGAGACTGCATGCGAGGCAGTGATCGAGGCTGTAAAGGAAGCTGGCTTCAACAAGGTAGTTCTTCGTCCGCTGATGGTCGTTGCAGGTGATCATGCAAACAACGATATGGCAGGCGATGATGAAGATTCCTGGAAGAGCATGTTCACAGCATCAGGCGCATTTGAGAGCGTTGATACACAGATCTCCGGTCTTGGACGCATCGATGCGATCCAGCAGATCTATGTTGCACATACCGCAGCAGCAATGGCTGAGTAAGAAATATTTTCAGAGATAAAAAAGGTCCTGTCGGCTTTCGAAAGAGAAAGCCGGCAGGATTTTTTTTGAAATGTATAGGCAATACAGACAAAAAAACATATGTAATTTTGTATAGATTAGGAACTGTACAAATGAAAAAAAGTTTGATATAGTAGCTATAGTGATTTGTGACTGGTAATGCAGGCAAGACTCACGAGATATGTGTGTGTCATCTGATAGATGGTAGCGTTTATTTTCGTTTGTCGGCTTGTATTTTTTTTTTCCAAAATTGCAATAACAAGTTGCACACTTTTGCTCCACACCACACCTG
>JAUNAF010000121.1 GCA_030527715.1 Eubacteriales bacterium | reverse complement strand
GTGACAGATAAGAAGCTGAGAGACCGCATTTCCGAACAGAATCGTCAGATCGGAGGCTGGAAGGAAGGCTTTGATCCCTTCTACGGTGCGCCTGCCATGATTATTGTTCTTGCGGATAAGGAGAGACCGACTGCAGTATACGACGGCTCACTTGTGATGGGAAATCTGATGCAGGCAGCGGATGCACTGGGACTTGGCAGTATCTGGATCCACCGCGCAAAGGAAGAGTTCGAATCAGAGGAAGGAAAACAGCTGCTGAAGGATCTCGGAATCGAAGGTGAGTGGGAAGGTATCGGACACTGCGCAGTCGGTTATACGGACGGCGAATATCCGCAGGCTGCCGATCGTGTATCTGACCGTGTTTACTGGGTCGAGTAAGAAAGAAACGCCTTCTGCATAAGAAGACAGTGAAGCAGAGCTTATCTGCAGGGACGGGAAGCGCTATGTTTGAAAAAATCAAAGAAAATCTGCTTGCTCTCGGATATGAGGTGTCTGTATTTGAAAATAAAGAAACAGCGGCAGAGTATCTGAACGGCAGGATCGATCAGACAACGGTCGGGATCGGCGGTTCCGTCACTGTGCAGGAGATGGGACTGTTTGATCTGCTGGATTCACATAACAGGGTCTACTGGCATATGGGAGTTGCGGACAGGGAAGAGGCGCAGGCTCAGAGAGAGGGTGCAGCTGCCGCAGAGGTCTATCTGACATCCGTAAACGGTGCCGCGGAGACCGGAGAACTGATCAATATTGACGGAAACGGCAACCGGGTGGCAGGAACCTACTACGGTCATAAAAAGGTATATCTTATTCTCGGAAAAAATAAGATCGCGCCGGATTATGATGCTGCCCTGTGGCGGGCAAGAAATATTGCTTCGCCGAAAAATGCAAAGCGGCTCGGAGCAAAGACCCCCTGTGCGGTAAAGGGTGACCGGTGCTATGACTGCAAGTCACCGGGGCGTATCTGCAGAGGACTCTCCGTCTTTTGGGCAAAACCGTTCAGCTGTGATATGGAAGTGATTCTGATCAACGAAGATCTTGGATATTGATCCGGCAGCGGGTAAAAAAGCAGTTAGAGAATTAAAGTAATAAGAGAAATAAGAGTAAAAGCAGAGAAGACCTTTATAGACGGAAGGTCTTCTTTGCTTCTGTAAAATCTGAAGGAAGAGCAGAGAACCTGATTTATGATTCTAAACGTAGAAAAACTGACTCACGGATTCGGTGACCGTGCTATTTTTGACAATGTATCCTTTCGGCTTCTGAAGGGAGAGCATATCGGCCTTGTCGGTGCAAACGGCGAGGGCAAGAGCACCTTTATGAATATCATTACCGGTAAACTGAAGCCGGATGAGGGCAAGGTGGAGTGGAACAAGAATGTCCGTGTTGGCTATCTCGACCAGCATGCGGTGCTCACCAAAGGAATGACGATCGGAAGTGTACTGCAGTCTGCCTTTGCGTATCTCTATGATATGGAGGAGGAGATCAATCAGATCTATGACAAGATGGCGGAGGCATCCGAGGAGGAGATCAATGAGATGCTCGAGGAGGTCGGCACTCTGCAGGATCTGCTGACAAACCATGATTTCTACATGATAGATATGAAGGTGGAACAGGTGGCGCGTGCACTCGGACTTCTGGATCTGGGACTGGACCATGATGTCACAGATCTGTCGGGAGGACAGAGAACAAAGGTGCTTCTTGCCAAACTTCTTCTGGAGAAGCCGGAGATCCTGCTTCTCGATGAGCCGACCAACTATCTGGATGCCGAGCATATCTCCTGGCTTAAGCGCTATCTGGAGGAGTATGAAAATGCGTTTATTCTGATCAGTCATGATGTTCCTTTTATGAATGATGTAGTCAATATTATTTATCACATGGAGAACTGTGAACTGAATCGCTACGTTGGCAATTATGACAACTTCCTTGAGGTCTATGAGGTCAAGAAGGCTCAGCTGGAGGCAGCCTACCGCAGACAGCAGCAGGAGATCAGCGAGCTGAAGGATTTTGTTGCACGGAACAAGGCCAGAGTCGCGACCAGAAATATGGCAATGTCGAGACAGAAGAAGCTCGATAAGATGGATGTGATCGAGCTGAATAAAGAAAAGCCTAAGCCGGAATTCCGTTTCCTTGAGGCGCGGACACCGGGCAAGGTACTCTTTGAGACGACTGATCTGGTCATCGGGTATGATACACCACTCTCCAAGGAAATCAATCTCCGCATGGAGAGAGGAGAGAAGATCGCACTTGTGGGAACAAACGGAATCGGAAAGAGCACGCTTCTGAAGAGTCTACTGGGATTGACAAAGCCGATTTCCGGCAAGGTAAATCTGGGAGATTATCTGCATATCGGGTATTTTGAGCAGGAGACGGAGGGAACAAACCGATCCTGTATTGAGGAGATCTGGGAAGAGTTTCCGGGATTTTCACAGTTTGAGGTTCGTGCCGCTCTGGCAAAGTGCGGACTGACCACGGAACATATCGAGAGCAAGGTAAAGGTCTTAAGCGGCGGTGAGCAGGCAAAGGTGAGACTTTGCAAGCTGATGAACAGGGAGGCAAATGTTCTGCTGCTTGATGAGCCGACGAACCATCTGGATGTAGATGCAAAGGATGAGCTTAAGAGAGCCTTGAAGGAATTCAAGGGATCTGTGCTCCTTGTCTGCCATGAGCCGGACTTCTATGAGGATATCGTGACCGCGGTATGGAATCTGGAGGAATACAGCTGTCTCACCTTATGATCAGAGCGTGTATCTGATTTGATGCTTGACTTTTCATCGAAAAATGTGGTAATAGTTTATACGTTGTGTAGCGAATGCGTAAGTCCGAACGAACTTGCGCATTCGCTTTCTTTATGTGTTAGAAACGAGTCGGATGCAGTCACGGAACTGAGGGGACAAAAAATGAGAGAACAGACAAGCGGAAATAAAATGGCCGACATGCCCGTTAAGAGACTTCTTATGAATATGGGACTGCCGATCATTCTTTCCATGATGATGCAGGCGGCATACAATATCGTAGATTCCATCTTTGTCGCCAATATGGAGGGAGGCGAGGCGGCACTCCATGCACTGACACTTGCTTTCCCGGTACAGATGCTGATGGTCGCTGTCGGTGTCGGAACCGGCGTGGGGGTCAATGTACTGCTCTCGAGAACTCTTGGACAGGGAGATGAGGAGCAGGCAGGGCATGTAGCGGGAAATGCATTTTTTCTGGGATTTGTGATCTATCTGATTTTTTTGCTGTTCGGTATTTTCGGAACCGGCATCTATGTCAGGAGTCAGTCCGCAAATCGGGAAATTGTCGGCATGGCGGTCAGGTATCTGCGCATTTGCTGCATGGCTTCCTTCGGACTGGTGTTCTTTAACATGACAGAAAAGCTGCTGCAGGCGGCAGGCCGCAGTACCCACTCTACGATTGCTCAGATCTCAGGTGCCGTCACCAATATTGTTCTTGATCCGATCCTGATCTATGGATTGCTCGGACTGCCGAAGCTTGGCGTATCGGGTGCCGCATGGGCAACTGTGAT
>JAUNAF010000120.1 GCA_030527715.1 Eubacteriales bacterium | reverse complement strand
GTATACAGGTAAATCCACGGTGCTGCAAATGTGAGGTCACTTCATATTATCTGTTCTGTGAAATATATAATCAGTTTGGATGGAATTATTTCCCGGAGGCCTTTGCCACACAGCTGCTCACCTGGCTGGAGCAGCATGACAGAGAGGTACATGCAAGTCTGGATCTGGGCTGCGGTACCGGTGTGCTCTGCCGAATACTTCATGAACATGGTATCCGGTCCCAGGGCATGGATTTTTCAAGCGGAATGATCGAGATCGCCAGCCGGGAGAATCCGGAGATTCGTTTTGAATGTGCGGATATGATCACCTATCAGCCAGGCAGCCGGTTCGATCTGGTCACCTGTACCGGAGACGCGCTGAATCACATTTTCGCAATAGAAGACATTGAACGTATTTTTCAAAATGTATATTCCTGTCTGAATGACGGAGGTCTGTTTATCTTCGATATCCTGAGTGAGAAGGAAGGACAGGAGATGGAGGATATTCCGTTTACCTATGATGAGAAGACAACGGCACTATTCTCGATCGTCAGAAAACCGGACAGAGTGATAGAACTGCACACGAAGGTGTTCGAGAACGGGTAGTTTGAGTTTGAAGAAGTGATCCGTGAGAAAGTGCATGATATTCAGAAAATCAGGGAACTTCTTGAAAAAAGCGGACTGAAGGTGCTGCAGTGTGAGGATCGCCTGCTGCAGGAGGGAGCGCACAGCAACACCTGGTATGTTGTCGCGCAAAAAGGGACAGAATAAATGAGACAGAATGTAAGTACAAGAGTGTTTGGATGGCTTTACCGTGATGCATTTGCAAGAGGCATGAGATCACGCGGCAGAAATGTTATTGCAAAAAAGCAGTTAAAAAAAGAGTATGGGAGAGTCGTGGCAGGGGCGAAGGATATCGGGAAATCGAGAATGATGAGTGCCTACTGCCTCGGTGCGATCTTTATCGCTGCATATCGTCTGAATCAGAATGCTGAGGAGAATTATGAGATCCTCAGAGATGGATTGAAAGAAAGCTTGATTTTCCGGAAGGCACTGGGAAATGCAGATCAGTATCTGTCTGAAAAGAAGATGGCAGGACGCAGAGAGTGGGAGCGGCAGTCACATCTGAGAAAGTACGAAAATGAGTGGGTGGTCGATGTACTCGAAGGAAATGAGGAGTATGATCTCGGCTATGATTATCATGAATGCGGAATATGCAAGCTCTGTAAGGCGGAAGGCAGTCCGGAAATCGCAAAATATCTCTGTAAACTGGACTTCCTGCTTGCAGATCTGATGGGGATGAAGCTGGTACGGACAAAGACGCTTGCGGAAGGAGCGGATTGCTGCGATTTCAGATATTCGAGAAAATAAGATGGATCATGTTGGAAGTGTTGTTTTATAATAAAAAACGGAAGTTTTTATAGTCGAGTGGTTACTATTTAATGAAAGGGGGAAGGCGGTCTCCTCTCATGACTGAAGTCACGAGTATTCGATCGCCAAACAATTATGAAATATAACTGGGCAACGTTAGGATGCGGAGTAATTGCAAATCAGCTGGCAGCTGCCTTACAGGCGCAGGGCAGTAACTTATATGCGGTGGCAAACAGAACCTATGAAAAGGCGGTTGGATTTGCTGATAAGTACGGAATCGAAAAGGTATATAAAAATATTGATGAGGTATTTGAGGATGAGAATGTAGATATTATCTATATTTCCACTCCGCATAACACGCATATGCAGTATCTGAGAAAAGCGCTTGCAGCAGGCAAGCATGTACTGTGTGAGAAGGCAATTACCTTAAACAGTGAGGAACTGGAAGAGGCAGTTTCTCTTGCTGAGAAGAATCATGTTGTACTGGCGGAGGCTATGACGATCTATCATATGCCAATTTATCATCAGCTGGAAAACAGAATAAAGGCCGGAGAGTTTGGGGCATTAAATCTGATACAGATGAATTTTGGAAGCTATAAAGAATTTGACCCGAACAATCGCTTTTTCAATCCAAAGTTAGCAGGCGGTGCAATGCTTGATATCGGTGTATACGCGCTTTCATTTGTGCGCAGATTTCTGTCATCGACGCCGACGGATGTTCTGTCACAGGTAAAATTGGCTCCGACGGGTGTAGATGAGCAGGCAGGCATCCTTTTGAAAAATAAAGAAGAGGAAATGGCATCCATTATCATTTCGCTTCACTCAAAACAGCCTAAGCGAGGAATGATCTCCCTGGATAAGGCGTACATCGAGATGTATGAGTATCCGAGAGGTCAGGAAGCTGTCATCACCTATACCGAAGATGGGCATCAGGAGCGGATCACTGATGGAAGTACTGCAAAGGCTCTGGAATATGAGATCATTGATATGGAGGAAGCAGTGTCAGGCATAAGTGATCGTATGCATCTCGCTTACACCAGGGATGTGATGAAGATCATGACAGATATTCGTAAAGAATGGGGCATGTATTATCCGGAAGAGCAGAGCGAATAAGATGTATCTTTCCGAAGGACAGCGGTATTACCGCGGCAATTTAGTTGTTCCGGATGATCTGGAAACCGTGAAATTGATATAACGAGATGCTGTTTTAGACTGGAAGGAGTTGGAAAATGAAAAGAAAGATCCATCGAGTTCTTTTGACTGCTATGGTAACTATTTCTCTGACGGCCTGTAAAGGCGGCATCTCATATGAGGATGCATCAGGGATCCATCAGCTCGGGGTGTATGAGAGCGGAAGAGATGGTCGGGTATATCTGGATGCCTTGTAAAAAGTACGGGAGAATCGATGTATAAAGAGATGAATCTACAGGAAATATTGACGGACAAATTTTTTCGTTATGCTCAGATCGAAACGCAGAGCAAGGCAGGCGTGAAAGAGGTCCCAAGTACACCGGGACAATGGATTCTTGCAGAACTGCTCATGAAGGAAATGCAGGAACTGGGAATGCAGGATGTTGAGATCAGTGAACACTGTGTTGTGACGGGACATCTTCCGGCACGTCTGCCAAAGGGACATGTGCCGGTACCGGTCGTGGGATGGATGGCACATCTGGATACTGTGGATGTGGCTATGTCTCCGGAAGTACATCCGCGGGTGATTCGAAATTATCAGGGCGGAGACATCTGTCAGAATGAGGAAGAGCAGATCTATATCACGACGGCAGAACATCCGGAACTTTTAGAACACATCGGGGAGGATATCATTGTCAGTGACGGAACATCCGTTCTTGGAGCAGACAATAAAGCAGCCATTGCAAATATGATGACAGCGCTGGAAGTACTGAAGGCTCATCCGGAGATACCTCATGGAACGATCTATTATGCATTTGGTCCTGATGAGGAAGTGGGGCTCTGCGGTGCAAAGGCGATGGATTATGATAAATTTCCGGTGGATTTCGCCTATACCATTGACTGCTGCGCACTTGGAGAAGTGGTGTATGAGACCTTCAATGCAGGGAGCGCGACCTTAAAAATTCGTGGAGTGACGGCGCATCCCATGTCGTCTAAAAACAATTTGGTGAATCCGATCATGGCTGCGGTGGATTTTATTAATCTTTTAGACGTGAATTACCAGTAAACCGGTAATTGAAAACAATATTTTCAGCTTGATTTTTT
>JAUNAF010000119.1 GCA_030527715.1 Eubacteriales bacterium | reverse complement strand
GTTTGAAAGCAACATTTACCTCTTGACAAAGGTCACTTCATAACAGGTCACTATACATGTTTTATACTCCTACCTTAATATCCGATCGTAACGCAATCCAGCTTCCAGCCGTTGAACGCAGTACAGCCTGTATAATCATACTCAGCTGTGTAAGAAAAATCATCGTCATATCTTCCGGAATTTCTGTTAAAGATCTGCACTTTTCCGGTGACCAGCAAGGTCACACCGTCTGAATCCAGGGAAACGCTCTTTTTATCAAAATAGAGTTCCCCTGCATCCCCGAAATCTCCTATGCTGTTCATGTAAACGCCGCCATTGCCGTCAGAGGATTCCACGTAGTTGTCCATTAGAGCATTCATATCGTTGCTGGTCCAGTCGCCGAACAGGTCTACACCTATTGCGTTCAGATCATCACTGCTGATGTCATGATATTCCCCTGCATCTGAAATTCTTCCGTCATTGATATGGTACTGATACCAATAATAAAGAAATGCCCGGTCATCGCTCTCCAGATACTCTGGCCGAACCTCTGTTGCCGCTTTCACTGCTCCGCCCGTATACCGCAAATATGCGCGCTGTGCAAATCCGGAAAGATCCCACTCCTCTGCATCCGTCATAGCATAGTAGGCATCAGATGCGCCTGACTGATCCGATGCACTGCACACGGAGACAGAAGCTGCCATGGCTGCCATGATACCGAGCACTGTAACTGTCATTTTCCCTTTTTTCATAGGTTATTTTCTCCTCATGCTTTTCTTTTTCTGTACGGTTTTCCAAGAAACATTCTGTAAAATCCAAATCCCAGCAGTGTCGTCAGTGTCTCTGTCACCGGAAAGGTCATCCAGAACCAGTTCAGGCCGAATCTGGAAAACAGATATCCCAGCGGCACGAACAGCACCATTGTGCGCACTACGGTGAGCAGTGAGCTTTTGATACCGGAACCGACTGCCTGAAAGAATACCGGAAAAATCAGGGATGTCACCAGCGGGATAAAGCTCACACCAATAGAGTGAAATCCGATGCTTCCTATTCTGATCACCTCCGGATCAGAGCTGAATACCCGAAGCATCTGCGTCGGAATAATTTCAAAAAACAGTGTACCGACAAACATCAGTGCCATTCCGAAAATTACAGCGGTACGCAGTGTCTCCCTGCACCTCTTTAGATTTCTCGCTGCATAGTTAAAGCTGATCACTGGTACAATGCAGGTCTGCATCGACCCGAGCGGTATGAAGAAAATGGTCTGCCATTTATAGTACAATCCCAGTGCCGTGACCGCCTGATCGGAAAAGGTGGACAGGATCAGATTCAGTCCGAAAATGTAGAAAGTGTAGGCTGACTGCATGAGAATGTTCGGGATTCCGAGATAAAAAATCTGCAGGATTCTTTTCAGATACAGAGAGCTTGCAGGCGGCCGGTAAAAGCCTTTCTTCATCACGATCAGCGCTGCAATGATCTGTCCCGCAACCGTCGCTGCTGCCGCACCGGCGATCCCAAGCCTCGGCAGTCCGAACATTCCGAAAATCAGCAGCGGATCCAGAAGGATATTCGTCACTGCTCCGACGATCTGCGCGATCATCGGGGTTCTCATATCTCCCGAAGCCTGCAGGACCTTCGTCCAGATGCTCTCCAGAAACAGTCCGAAACTGAAGAGACAGACGATCCTTCCGTAGACTGTCACCTCACGGATGACTTCTTCTGAATTTGTGGACAGCTTCGCATAGGTCGGCATGAGCAGCCAGCAGATCAGTGCAAAAAGAAACCACATGCCTGCTGCGAGCGGTGTTCCGACACCGGCAAACTCCTCCGCCTCTCTCTGTTTGCCCATTCCGAATCTTGCTGCCATCGCCGTGTTGATTCCCACGCCTGTTCCGACCGCCAGTGCGATCATCAGCAGCTGGATCGGATAAATGATCGACAGAGCCGTAAGTCCTGATTCCGCATACTTGCCCACAAACAGGCTGTCAACGATGTTGTAAAGTGCCTGAATCAGCTGCGCCAGCATGACCGGCGGCGCTATTTTCAGAAATATTTTTGATATTTTTTCCTCTCCAAAAAACTCTGAGTCCGAAACTCCTGAACTCATTTTCGTGTCATCTCCTTCATAAATTCATTCCTATATTCACAGAGCGTTTAAGTATCAGCGTAAGTATCTTCCTGTTACTTACTTCTTGGTTACAGTCCGGATAATGTTCTCATAACAAGATCGACATCCTTATTCTCAAGCTCCTGAATAATATGAAGATAGGTTTTCTGTGTTGTTGTCATACTTGCATGTCCCAATCTTCTCGCAACACTTGCAATAGATACTCCGGCAAAAAGCAGCAATGATGCATGCGTGTGACGAAGTCCATGAATCGAAATATTTGCGATTCTACATGATTTACAATGTCTTGTCAGTACATCATTGACTGTAGAATTGTAAATTTTAGATTCTCCGACAAAGATCGGCTGATCTTCCGGCATTCCTTTCACCAGCTCGGAAAATTTTACTACTACCTGCCAGTCAATCTGGATTTTTCTCACGGAAGACTTGTTTTTTGTTGGTAAAAATCCCCCGTTTCCCTTATAATCCCAGGTTTTGCTGATAGACAGTGTCTGTCTTGCAAAATCGAAATCTGCAGGCGTCACTGCCAGTGCTTCGGAGAATCGCATGCCCGTCTTTGCAACTAACAGAATGAACCAATCCCAGTTGACCTCTTCCCTGATATCCAGATCTGCAATTAATGTATGCAGTTCGAACTGATTCAGGTATTTAATCTTTTTTGCTTTCGGTGTCTTCCCTTTGATAATTGCTTTTCGGGTTGGATCTCTTGAAATCATTCCCTCGTCAACTGCATCCAATATGGCACCTTTCAGCTGATGATGAAAATCCAGCGTTGTCTGACGCTCATGTTCCTTTGCATAATCATTCAACAGCTTCTGATAAACGGTTCTTGTCAGATCTCCCGTCTTCAGCTGCGGTGCAAGTCTCTCCACCCACTTCTGTGTCATCAGATACTTCGACATCGTCGCTTCTCTGATCGCACCATTTTTATAGACATCGATCCATTGTTTATAGTACTCGTGGAATAAAGTATTCCTGTCCATATCATTTAGCATAAGCTCGCCTCCTGTTTTCTGAAGATACTTACGCTGACATAGACTATTCATCATCTGCTGTACATGATTAATGCACAAGCAGAGGCTTGATTTCTTCATCCAGAGTTTTTTTCAATTCCGCCATCATTTTTGTATAGTATTTGAATTTCGGCAATGCCTTTTCCTGAGCAAGCTTATAGTTTGCAAAATCCGCTGTTGCCTTGATCGCACTCTCGTTTGGAATCTCTCCATTCCTATAGTGTGCTGCTGCATACATCACTTCTTCCTTCGATGCAAACCATGTAATACAAAATTCTGTAATAACCTTATTTATACACTCTTCTTTCGTATTTTCCACAATATTCAGAATCGACTGTCCACGATACTTGCTGTCATCCTCTTCGATCTCGTGAATAAGGTTCGACATGATGTCTGCAACCTTCGGATTATCCTTCCGCAGCTCTTCCACATACTGTTTTACTTCATCAATTTTCTTCTGACGCTCTTCCGGTGTAATA